>JAFVWD010000071.1 GCA_017501865.1 Clostridia bacterium
CTCTTGCAGTTTCAAAAGAATATCGTAGAAAAGGTATCGGCACTCAGTTGCTAAAAACTGCTGAACAATGGGCGAAAGAAAATAATGTTGAAGTTGTGCTTCTAAATAGTGGTTTACCACGAGAAAATGCACACACATTTTATGAATCACAAGGCTATTTCAAAAAGAGTTATGGGTTTATAAAAAGAATATAACTTGAAACACCACCCACATTTCGGCGGGTGGTGTTTTAATATCATCTCTTATTGCAATGCTTATCAAAGCTTGGGTTGAAGGCATAGAAGTTTTTAGCATCTAACTTGTCAGTTGCAATTCTTAAGCCTTCACCAAATCTCTGGTAATGCACAACTTCGCGTTCGCGCAGGAATTTAATAGGCTCACGAACATCAGGGTCATCTATGAGTCTTAAAAGATTGTCGTAGGTGACTCTTGCTTTTTGCTCTGCGGCAAGGTCTTCGTGAAGGTCGGCAATGACGTCGCCTTTGACCTGCATTGAAAATGCATTGTAAGGTGCACCGCTTGCAGCGGTAGGGTAAACACCTGTCGTGTGGTCTGTAAAGTAAGCATCAAAGCCCGCCTTCTTAATTTCATCTATTGAAAGGTTTCGTGTTAACTGATACACGATAGCACCTATCATCTCAAGATGCCCTAATTCTTCAACACCTACATCAGTAAGAAGTCCTTTGAGTTCGGGGTAGGGCATAGAGAATCTTTGTGAGAGATATCTTAAGGATGCGCCGAGTTCGCCGTCAGGTCCTCCATATTGGCTTATAATAACCTTGGCAAGGGCAGGGTTCGGATTTTTAATATTTACCGGATATTGAAGTTTTTTCTCATAGCTGAACATAGGTTAACAATCTCCTCCCATAATATCCCAAGGCCAAGGGTCGCTAAGCCATTCTGCAGTACTACAGCATTCTTTGTTAAGTGCGCCGTATTTTTCCACATACTCCTTGTACAGAGCTTCTGCATCTGCTGAATGTCTTTTGCAAAGCTCAATTGCATTTTGGTCGCAAGGGTGAGTGTCGAGGTATAGTTGAAGCTCCCAAACTGCAAATTGCGCAGCCGAAAGCTTTTTGAGTAATTTGTTCCGTTCATTCATCTGCATCTGCCTCCCAAAAACGGTTTGTCTAATGATTTGAAAACAGTTCCGTTTTGCAAGGCGGTTTCAGGACAATAAAGAGTTGTATCCGTCTGGTAAGGTACATAAGCCATTGTAACTGCTGTGTCGGTCGGTAAAGCAGATTGAGGGCAATATGGTTTCCAAAGCGGATTCATGGCATTATAGAAATTATAATTGGTATTCATCAAAAATCTCCTTTTTTGTTTAATTACCGCCTTGTACATAATATGTTGTTCGATAAAAATTGTTACCTATGGACAAAATGTCTAAAAATGAAAAATAAAATCGTTTTTTTGCACAAAAAGAAAATTAAAGTTGAATATTGACTAAATTTTATTGAAAATATATAATATATTTATTGATTTTGCACTTGGATTACATATTTGATTGGAGGGGTTTTTGAGGGAGTATTTTTTCATTTAAAGACAAAAGAAGCGAAAATGTCTGGATGTTAAAAATATAAAATGAGGATTTTTAGGAGAAAATTGATTATGTTTAAGAAAATGCAATCTATAAAGGCAAGAGTTGTTTCTGCCTTCATTTTTGTAGGTATATTTTGTATTATAGGCGGGCTTATGGCCTCATACTTTATGGGTAAATGTACAAACGAGTACGGTGAACTTATTGTAAATTACGGCTTTGCTCAGGGCGATTGCGGAAGAGCAATTCAGGATTTCTGTCTGGTAGATGAGTACATACACGACTACGTATCATACTACGATGAAGAAAGACGCGAGTTTTGCCGTTCACAATTATCAATGTATCAGGAGTCTTTTAATGAGAATTTTGCCCTTGTGAAGGAAACCTTACAGTCTGAAGAAGAAACAGCTCTTTATGAACAGGCTGTTACTGCTTTCGAAGCTTATGGTAAGGTTGCGGCAGATATTATGGCTGCCCGCGATGCCGGTGAAGCTACACCGGAGTTGATTGCTGAGCTTCAGGGTAGATTTATTGACGAGCTTGACGTTGAGTATGATAAGATAGATGCAGCTTTAAACGGAATTATGGAGTTAAAGGTTGCAAGCGGTGATGCAGGTCATCAGGGTATGGAAAAACAGTCCAACTTAATTATTATATTCATAATGTCATTTATTTTCGTTGCTGTTATTCTTGCAAATATTATGGGCTATAAATTGGCTGTGGATATTTCTAAGCCTGTTAAAGCCTGTGCAGAAAGACTTAATAAATTAGGTCATGGTGACTTGGTTTCAGAGGTTCCTTCTGTTACAAAATACGATGACGAAACAAGGGTTCTTGCTGATGCAACAAAGAATATTGTTGATGATTTCAATACAATTATCGGTGACCAGAGTTATATGTTAACAGAAATTGTAAAGGGTAATTTTGATATTGAGTCACAAAATCCGGAGGCATACAGAGGCGACTTCCAACCGCTTCTTGATTCACTTAACAAGATTGTTGTTGATTTAACTGATACAATGTATCAGATTTATCAGGGCTCGGACCAGGTTGCGAATGGAGCAGATCAGGTTGCAAGCGGTGCGCAGGCTCTTTCTCAGGGCGCAACTCAGCAGGCAAGCAGTGTTCAACAGCTTTCTGCTACAATTGTTGAAATTTCTGAGCATATTAATACAACTGCTAAAAATGCAGTTGAAGCAACCGAACAGGCAAATGTTGCTTCTGATGGTATAAACGAGAGTAATGCACAGATGCAGGAAATGGTTCTTGCAATGAACGACATTACAAATACATCTAATGAAATCAGCAAGATTATAAAAACAATTGATGATATTGCATTCCAAACCAATATACTTGCACTTAACGCGGCAGTTGAGGCAGCAAGAGCAGGTGCGGCAGGTAAGGGTTTTGCAGTTGTTGCAGACGAAGTAAGAAACCTTGCAGGTAAATCTGCAGAAGCAGCAAAGAGCACAACTATACTTATTGAAAATGCAATAAGTGCTATTGCAAACGGTACAAAAATTGCAGATGAAACTGCAAATGCACTTCTTGAAGTGGTTGAAAAGGTTAATTCGGTTACTGCGAAAATCGATGAGATTGCTACTGCTTCAGAAGAGCAGGCAACAGCAGTTACACAGCTTAAGGGCGGTGTAGAACAAATTTCATCTGTTGTTCAGACAAACTCTGCAACAAGTGAAGAAAGCGCTTCTGCTTCTGAAGAGCTTTCAGGCCAGGCACAAACACTCAAACAAATTGTCGGAGCATTCAAGCTTAAGGATGTTGCAACAGAGGTTTCTAAGTCATTTGCAGTTGAAAACGATATTTCAGAGGAAGTTCGTTTTGATGAATATGATGATAAATATTGATTAATAAAAAGGTTCCATCTTTTTTGCAGATGGAACCTTTTGTTGTAATTTAAATTACTTGTGCTTTAAACTGTCAAGCGCATTTTTTTCAAGTCTTGAGACTTGTGCCTGAGAAATTCCTATTTCGTTTGCAACCTCAGTCTGAGTCATACCGCGCATAAATCTCATTGAAAGAATTTTCTTTTCTCTTTGAGGGAGATTTTTTATGGATTCCTTCAGCAATATTTCATCAACCCAATCAACATCTGTCTCATTTGAGCCGAGCTGATCCATCAGAAATATGGTGTCACCGCCATTTGAGTAAACAGGCTCGTAAAATGAAACCGGTTCCACAACGGCTTCCAGGGCAATTACAACCTCTTCATTTTTTAAATCCATTTCCTTTGCTATTTCTTCAATGGTGGCTTCGCGCCCTTTTTCGGTTTCTATTTTTTCTTTTATCTGCATTGCATGGTAAGCGGTGTCGCGTAATGAACGCGAAACTCTTATGGGATTGTTGTCTCTTAAATATCGCCGTACTTCTCCTATAATCATCGGTACTGCATAGGTCGAAAAGCGGACATCGTGACTCGTGTCAAAATTATCTATTGCTTTTATTAAGCCTATACATCCTACCTGAAAAAGGTCATCGGAATTTTCTCCGCGGTTGGTAAATCTCTGTATGACACTTAATACAAGTCTGAGGTTACCGTTTATTAAGTCTTCTCTTGCTTTTTTGTTTCCGTTTTTTGCTTCTTTTAAAAGTGCTTGTTTTTCTTTTTCGGGTAATATTTTTAATGAGGAAGTATTAATTCCGCTTATTTCTACTTTGTTGTAAATCATAAAAAACTCCTTTGTTTGTTTATGTAAGGGGTTTTGTTACAAAAAATAGTATTTGCTGTATGTGGAAAAATAATCAAAAAATAACTAAAATTTTATATAAATTTTGTCGCTTTCTTGTGCTAAAAAATATTGACATTTCAGTAGTGTATGTTATAATAATAAAAAGATAAAACAAGGAGGATTTATAGATGAAAAAGTTTTTTAAAGTTCTCGGTGTGTTAGCAGCTATTGCAGCAGCTGCAGCAGCAGTTTATGTTGTTATTCAGAAAATCAAAGCAAAAAATGCTCCTCAGGGATATGATGAAGATAATTATGTTTCATGCTCTTGCCTTGAAGATGATTTTATTTCTGAAACAGTTGCAGAATAATTAAATTTGAAACGACAAACATTAAGTCTTTAATTCGATACGAGATATCGGCAAGATTTGAGTTTTAAAAACGGGTGTATTGTGCCCAGATATAACTACTCAAGCCTTTGCCGTTTTGGTGAAGGCTTTTTTCTCAGAAATTTTTGAAGGATTGGTTTTAAAATGGAATTTGCATTAAAGAATGCATATGTTTATAAAAATCAAAAAGTAACAGTGTCTCCTGAATATACCTGCAAGGCAGAAATTCAGGGGGATGTGGCTATTTCTTCTTTTTTGAAGGATGTGTTATCTTCAAGTGTTTGTGAATATGGTGTTTTTCCCGGTTTCTGTGATGTACACGTTCATCTCAGAGAGCCGGGTTTTTCTTATAAAGAGACCATAAAAAGCGGAACACTTGCGAGTGCGAGGGGCGGTTACACAGATGTTTTGTCGATGCCGAACCTTAATCCGGTTCCTCACAATTTATCAAATATTAATATTCAGCGCGAAATTATAGAACGCGATGCAGTAATAGGTGTTCATCCGTTTGCATCACTCACTGTAGATGAAAAGGGTGAGGAGCTTGCAGATATGGAGGCTTTGGCACCTGTAGCTATAGGGTACTCAGATGACGGCAGAGGCGTTCAGAGTGAGTCGTTGATGCGTTCTGCAATGGAAAAAGCTCGCTCGCTCGGTAAAATTGTTTCAGCTCATTGCGAAGATAATTCGCTTTTGAACGGTGGGTATATTCATAAAGGGGAATATGCGAAGA
>JAFVWD010000072.1 GCA_017501865.1 Clostridia bacterium
AGAGACTGCAAATAATGAAAAAGAACATGCAAAAATGTGGTTCAAGGCTTTGGGTGAATTAAGTAACACAGCAGAAAATCTCGCCAAAGCGGCAGAGGGCGAGAATTATGAGTGGACTGATATGTATGACAGATTTGCAAAAGAAGCTGAGGAAGAGGGCTTTTTCGATTTAGCTGAAAAGTTCAGAAAGGTTGGCGAAATTGAAAAAGCACACGAGGAACGTTACAGAGCTTTACTCAAAAACATTGAAATGCAACAGGTATTCGAGAAATCAGAAGAAACAATGTGGGAATGCAGAAACTGCGGTCACCTTGTTATGGGCAAAAAGGCGCCTGAAATCTGCCCTGTTTGCGCTCATCCTCAAAGCTATTTTGAAGTAAGAAAAGAAAATTATTAATTTTAAAAAACGGATTTCAGTAAAGCGGAACGGTAGTGTTACTGTTCCGCTTGCGTTTTATATGAAAAAATTTGAAGAATTGACACAATATAGTGGGTATTTTTATTGACAATAAGAAATAGTTGTGATAATATTTATTTAAATATAGTTATATTGGCTATAAATGACTTTTTGTCGAAATTTTAAAGATGGGGGCCTTAGCTCATGAAAAAATTTCTCAGTGTAGTTTTATCTTTGGCGATTGTTGTCGGAATCTGCCTCAGCGCACCAATGACAGCAAGTGCAGCCGGTGATATCTATGATATCCGTTTGTTCTATACTCTCAGTGACGACGGTTATTCATATGTTGTTTCCGGTTATGATGTTAAATATGGTACAGGAGATGCAAGTGAAGAAGCAACCTTTAATAATGGTTTGCTTGAAATTCCGACTACTTTTAATCATTTGCCTGTTACCGGAATAGGAGATAATGCATTTGTAGGTGCGGATTTGATTACTTCTGTAACAATTCCGGATACAGTTAATTTTATAGGTGACTTTGCATTCGGTAACTCAACTATTGAAACAATATACAATGGTAATAACATTGTTTCTCTTGGTGATTATGCGTTCTATAATTGTGACAACTATATTGCCATCAATATGTTCCCGAAGGTTGTAAGCATTGGCGACTATTGCTTCTATGATTGTAATGGTCTTATGTCAATGAATCTTAATAATACAGTAGAGACAATAGGTGATTTTGCTTTTGGCGGTTGTACAAAGCTTGCTCTTATAAAATTACCGAGTAGTGTTAAATCGCTTGGTGACAATGTTTTCTACAGATGTGCTTCTCTTAATTCTGTTACATTAAACGAGGGGCTTTTAGAGATTGGTGACTATGCATTCTTTGAGTGTACAGGTATTTATAAAATTTCTATTCCTGACAGCGTAAGTGTTATTGGTAAATATGCTTTTGCAAGCTGTTCTAACCTTACTAAGCTTACCTTTGGTGCAGGTATGACAAAAATTGACGACTATGCATTTGAGGGTCTCGGTTCTTTAAAAACTCTCGATTTACCTGAAGGCTTGTTAGAAATAGGTGAATATGCTTTTGCTAATTCAGCATCACTTACAGATGTTACAATTTCAGATTCAGTTGAATTTATTGAAGACGGTGCATTTAGCAACTGCCCGAGACTTGAAACTGTTAAAATAGGTAACGGTGTTACATATATTGATGATAAGGCTTTTGAAAGATGTTCTGAGTTAGAGGATGTTACAATAGGAAACAAGGTAGAAACAATTGATGACTATGTATTCTCAGGTTGTACTTCGCTTAAAACAATTACTCTTCCTGACAGTGTAAAAACTCTTGGTGTTGGTGTTTTCGAAAACTGTAAGGCTCTCGAAAAGCTTGCATTAGGCTCAGGACTTGAAACAATCGGTGCAAGAGCTTTCTATAACTTTGATAATCTTACAGAAATAACAATTCCTGAAGGAGTAAAAACAATCGGTGCGGAAGCATTTTCTAATTCTGCAATTACAACAGTAACAATTCCGGGTTCTGTTAAAACTGTAGGTGTAAAAGCTTTTGCGGGCTGTGAAAGTCTTGAAACAGTTCTTGTCGGTAACGGTGTTGAAATGATTGGTGCAGAAGCCTTCTCAGGTTGCTCTGTTTTAAAGAAAATTGACTTAGGCAACAGTGTTATTGCATTAGGCGACAGTTTTATTAAGGACTGTGCTTTACTCGAGTCTATTGTTATTCCTGATAGTGTAACTTCCTTAGGTGCAGGTGCTTTCTCAGGTTGCGCAAAGCTTTCTTCAATTACACTCGGCAAGGGTATAAAGAAGATTCCTGCTAATGCTTATTCTAACCTCACTTCACTTAAAGCCGTGGTTATTCCTGAAGGTGTTACAGAAATCGGTGATTATGCATTTTACGGTTGTTCATCACTCGAAAGTGTTTCAATTCCGAGCACAGTAACTTCTGTCGGTGTTTCTGCATTTG
>JAFVWD010000073.1 GCA_017501865.1 Clostridia bacterium
AATCTTTTGAAAAATTACAAAGGTGAGTTGGTTGTTTCTGAAGAACTTGAAAATGATGAATTTGTAAGCGAACTTATATTTGATAACAAGCCTTATTTAAAAAAAGCTGTATTTGAAAGCTTTTACAGATTTTTAACAAATGGGAATTTCAGAGACTGTAATCTTCTTATATTTGATGAGAATTTTATGTTTAAAAATAAATTATGCGGTATTATTCCGTATGTAAAATCTTTAACAGTTATTGTAAAAAGTAATTTTGATTATTTACTATGGCAAGGTAGCTGTTTTGCAGAATACGGTGTTAAACCGCTTGTTCTCGAAAAAGAACCTGAATCTTTGGATTCTTTTGATATAATTGCAAATTTTAATGAGTTTGCGGATGAGAGGGTAGTTGTTTCTGTTAAAAATCAGAATCAAAGCTTTTATCCTGATTACAAATATCTTCAAGTTCCCGATGAGCTTAAAATACTTGAAGGATATAATGTTAAGAATTCTCTCTTATGCGCGGCATTTAAGCAAATTTAATTCTTATGATGATTGTAATTTGTCGAAACGCAGTTGCGTTTCGCAAAAGCTGATTTTATCGGCTTTTAGCAAAATTGTTTTTCATATATAAAATTTTGAATTACACTTATTGAAAGGATTGCAGTCGAATTTTCAAAGAAAATTTAATACCAAATCATTATTGGTATCGAAACAGTATAGTTTTACATTGTTTCGACTGACTATAATCGTTATTAATATTATTGACGGAAATGAACCTATGTGGTAAAATTCTAAAAAAAGCAAAGGAAAAGAAAAATGTTCGGAAAGAAAAAACAAGATGAAAACAAAGGTTATACTTTTAAACCACGTGATTTTGACCGTGATGAAAGAATTGCGCTTCAGAAAATAGTTTCAGGTACACCTGTAACAAGAAAGCTTTTACCTCAGGAGAAATTAGTTAAGTTGATTTACAGTTATGTAGCTCGTAATATAAGAATCGGTTCAACTGCTGCTCAGAATGTTAATACAACCAAGCATCCTCAGGTCTTTTTTAAGTCGTTGAAGGATTTGTTTGTTACTACAGAAAATTTAGTTGAAATTGAAAAATATTGGCGATTTGAGGGAAGAGGACCAACGGAACAGCTTGAAGATTTAGTTGCGCGAAAAGATGCGATTATAAAAGGCTTTTTAAATGAATCGTTTAATGAGCTTATTATTAATATGGAAAAAAAGTCGTCAACCGCACAAAAGCAAAAAATGTTCGACGATTATCAGCAATCTCTGATTAATAACAAGGAGATTCTGGGTGAGGAGAATTTTGAGTTTTTTAAAGAATTGTGTATGAAAAAGTTAAATGTTGTTACTGAAGAAGAGAGTGATTGAAATTTCACTCTCTTCTTGTTTTATTTATTTGTCAAGGTGTACAAATTTGCGGTGTTTATATTTGTTTTTTCGTCATCTGTTTTCTCGGTAATTCTATTGACTTTATTCCCTTAAAATGTTAAAATTTAAACAAGTTGATTTTTTGAAAAATTGTCTGAATGTTACTGACGGAAAGGGGAAGAATTTACTTACCCGAGTGGAGCACCACACGGAACTTCAGGCTATATTGCCGACCGTCTGGGCACACTTGTTTTCTGAACGAGTGCGCCTTTTTATTTTATATAATTATTTCTTTGAAAGGATGAAAATGTTATGAAAAAAGTTGCTATTGTTATGGGGAGCGACAGCGATCTTCCGGTTGCAGAAAAAGCTGTTAACACGTTAAAGGATTTTGGCGTTCCGTTTGAGGTGCATGTTTTTTCTGCGCACAGAACTCCTGTTGAAGCAAAGGTTTTCAGTGAAAAAGCAAAAGAGAATGGCTTTGGTGTTATTATTGCTATAGCAGGTATGGCGGCACACCTTGCGGGTGCTATTGCTGCAAACACTATTCTCCCTGTTATAGGTATACCTGTTAAATCTGCGAACTTAGGCGGTATGGAAGCTTTGCTTTCAACTGTTCAGATGCCGTCAGGTATTCCGGTTGCAACTGTTGCGATTGATGGTGGTGTTAACGCAGCTCTTTTAGCTCTTCAGATTTTAGCTGTTGAAGATGAGTCAATTTCAGCGAAGCTTTCAGAGAAAAGAAAAAAAGATACTGCAACAGTTTTAGAAAAGAATAAAATGATTGAAGAAAAATACAATAAGTAATCCGGAGGTAAATTATGGGTGGTTTTTTTGGTGTGGTTTCTGAGAACGATGCTGTTCTCGACGTCTTTTTCGGAACCGATTACCATTCGCATCTCGGTACTCGCAGAGCCGGTATGGCAGCGGTGAATACTGAGATAGGTCTTCAAAGAAAAATACATAAAATCGAAAATTCACCGTTCAGAACAAAGTTTGAAAATATTCTTAATGATATGAGCGGTAATGCATCTATAGGCTGTATAAGTGACTCTGATCCGCAGCCGTTGGTTATTTGTTCAAATCTTGGTAATTATGCTATTTGTATCATTGGTGCAATAAATAATCTCGATGCTTTGGTTAAGCAATATTTATCATTCAGCGGCGGTCATTTTAGCGGAATGACAGGTGGTAAAATCAATTCCTGTGAAATTGTTGCTGCGATGATAAATCAAAAAAGCAGCTTTACTGAGGGTATTAAATTTGCACAAGATGTTATTGAAGGTTCTGCATCTATCCTGATTCTTACAGAAAAAGGCAGTTTAATTGCTTCAAGAGATAAGCTCGGAAGAATTCCGGTCATTCTCGGTAAACGTGATGACGGCTTCTGTGTTTCTTTTGAGGATTTTGCTTTCAAAAAGCTCGGTTATGAAGAGTATAAAGAATTGGGTCCGGGTGAAATTGTAGAAATTACAAGTAAAAATGTTAAGGTTTTAGCTGAACCGAGAGAAAAAATGAAAATCTGTGCATTTCTTTGGTCTTATTACGGTTATTCAACATCTTGCTATGAGGGCAGAAATGTTGAGGCCATGAGATACGAAAACGGTAAAATAATTGCTCAGGCAGATAAAGAAAAAGGTGTAGCACAAGATATTGATTATGTCGGAGGTGTTCCTGATTCAGGTACACCGCACGCAATCGGCTATGCTAATGAAAGCGGTATTCCTTTTGCAAGACCTTTTATTAAATACACACCTACCTGGCCAAGAAGTTTTATGCCGTCTAACCAGAGAGAACGTAATATGGTTGCTAAAATGAAGCAGATTCCCGTTCACGAGCTCATTAAAGGTAAAAAACTTCTTTTTGTAGATGACAGTATTGTAAGAGGAACTCAACTCAGAGAAACTGTTGAATTCCTTTATGAA
>JAFVWD010000074.1 GCA_017501865.1 Clostridia bacterium
AGCTTTTTGCACTTCCTTTAACTGCACGAACTGTATAACTGTAATATGTTCCGAGCTTTGTGGTTGTGTCAACATAGCTTAAGCCTGTTGTTGTTTTAAGTGCTTTCCAGCCACTCCACTTTTTAGTCTTTGCGTTATATATTCTTTGGTAAACTACATATTTTTCTGCATTTGCTACCTTGTTCCATGTAACCTTTATACCCTTTGCGGTATTAGCAGTTTTTGCAACAGGGGTTGTAAGCGGTGGTGTAAGCTTCGGAATAACAGTTACATCTGTTTTTGCATCACAACGTGTACAGTGTCTTGATTTTGAGCCCGCCTCTGTTACTGTTGCTTTCTTATCTACAGTAAACTCACTTGAATAATTATGTCCCAATGCAGGAATTACTTCTGTAAATGTTTCTCCGCAGGAGCATGTAAGTGTTTTTGTGCCTGTTTCTGTACAAGAAGGAGCCTTGGTTGTTTTTTCTGTATAGTTATGAGTATGCGAAACAAATTCATAGCCGTAATCTTTTGCATACTGCTCTGCTGCAGAACCGGACTTACCAAATATTTTAAAGTCAGCTGCTTTATAGTAATCTTCTATATACGCACCATAATCATAGAAACATCCGAATGCAAATTCGCCTATATCAACTACACTTTCAGGGATTTGTACACTTTTAAGGCTCCATGCATGTAAAAATGCATATTCACCTATTGATTCTACACCTTCAGGAATTCTTATATTCGCGATATCTACACAGAATGCAAATGCAAAATCACCGATATTTTTAAGATTCTTTGAAAGAACTACTGAAGAAAGCTTATTACAGTAATTAAATGCAGAATTGCCTATGCTTGTTACACTATCAGGAATTACTATACTTGTAAGACTGGTACAATTGTCAAACGCACGTTCTCCGATTGAAGTAACACTATTCGGAATTATAACAGTTTCAAGGGAAGCAGAATCACTGAAAAGATATGCAGGTATTTCTGTTACACCGTAAGGAATTTCAATAGAGCTGAGGTGTACCCAGTCAAAAGCTCTTTGAGCAATGGCTTTAGTACCTGATTTTACAGTAAATGCGCCCTCCAAATTTCTATCTACCTCTATAAGGCAATTGCCAATATACAAAGCACCGTTTTGCCAGTTGCTTTTATCATTGTAAAGAGCTGTTCCGTCAAATGCTGCATTACCTACGCTTCTGACACTATCCGGAATTGTAACAGCCTTAAGAGCAACACAATCACGGAAAGCCGCAGAATCTATTTTCTGAACTCCGTTAGGAACAGTATAATTGAGAGTGCCTTTATTTTCAGGGAATTTTATAAGTGTTGTCATATTTTTGTCAAACAAAACTCCGTCTACACTCTTATAATTCTCGTTGCCGGCAGCAACGTTTATAGCGCTGAGTGACGGGCAACATAATGCTAAATAGTCCCCGATTTTTTCTACACTTGCAGGGAATGTCAATGATGTGAGTGCTGAACAGTAATCAAATGCGCCTCTACCTATGCATTTTACACCGTTTTCTATTGTTATATCCACGAGTGCTTCACACGCATCAAATGCACTATTACCTATACAATTTACAGTACCCGGAACTACAACTGATGTAAGAGCTGTTGCTCCTAAAAAAGCAGCTGATGCTATATTTTTTGTACCGTTTTTTATTGTATAAGCGCCGGACAATGTGTTTTTTGCCTTAATTAAATTACCATCAATGTAAAGCACACCGTTTTCCCAATTACTGCTGTTGTTATAATATGCAGTACCGTTAAAAGCATCTGATTCAATATGAATTTCGCCTGCCGGAATTTTAATTGTACTGAGCGCTGAACAGATGCTGAAAGCACTATTACTTATTGTTTCAACTGACTCGGGAATTTCTACAGATGTAATTGTAGCTACTCCGCAAAAAGCTGCATATTCAATTGTTTCTACAGTATCGCCTAAATCTATTCTGTCAACATTAACGTTTTCGTAAAAAGCACGTGAGCCTATTACCTTAGTTCCTGACGGAACTGTGTAAAGTGTTGTACATTTGCCTGACGGATAGCAAACTAATTCTGTTCTGTCTTTACTGAATAATACACCGTCTATTGATGTGAAAAACGGACTATCCTGTGCTACTTCAAAGCTTACAAGGTTATTACATGAATTAAAGGCATCAGACGCTACCATTGCTACACTTTTAGAAAATGTAACAACAGAAAGTGAATCACAGCCAAAAAATGCCTCACGGCCTACGTAAACTACACCTTCAGATAATTTCAAGGAAGTAATGCTTGAATCCCATGAAAACGCATATTGTGCAACACCTGTTACAGGCTTGCCGTTATACTCAGAAGGTATTACAAGCTCTCCGCTTATATTCCCTGTAGCACCTGTTACTATATAAGATGCTTGGTCACTTGCCAAAATATAACTAAGACCGTTACTGTTTGCTGCATTCGCTTTGATTGCTACAGGTGCAGAAGCACATATGCCAATAACAAAAACAAATGCTAAAATTAAACTTATTATTTTTCTCATTTTGTTTTCCCCTTTAATATTCTGTCATTTAAGTGAATGCTCAAATGACAGGATTTTTTTGTACTTGTTATTCAATTACAATCCAAATGAAAAGTGACAAATTTATCTCTTAACATTTTTACTTGCTGTAAATGCACTTGCTGATTTTCCGTTTACTGCACGAACTGTGTATTTGTAATAAACACCCTTCTTTGCAGTTTTATCTACATATGCAAATGTCTTGTTGTCGGTTGTTTTTATTGCACTCCAACCGCTCCATTTGCCGTTTACATATTGTGCACGGTAGATTTTATAATTCTTTGCACCTGCAATTTTGTTCCAGGTTACTTTTACTCCGTTTGAAGCTTTTGCTACTTTAACTGTAGGATTAAGTAACCGAACAAGGCTTGCACTTGCTACAAAGCTACTTGCTGCGCTACCGTATCTTGCGCGTACTGTGTACTTGTAAATAGTACCCTTCTTTGCGCTCTTGTCTACCCAGCTCTTTGCATTTGCTTTTGTTGTGCCACGGTTTTTCCAGCTTGACCATTTCTTTGTTTTTGAATTGTAGGTTGAACTGTATACTGTGTAGCCTGTTGCGTTTGCTACTGTAGACCAGGAAACCTTTATTCCGTTACTTGCATTTGCTACTGTTACGGTTGGCTTTACATCGTACTTTAATCCTTTTGTTGCCTTGAAGGAGCTTTTTGCACTTCCTTTAACTGCACGAACTGTATAACTGTAATATGTTCCGAGCTTTGTGGTTGTGTCAACATAGCTTAAGCCTGTTGTTGTTTTAAGTGCTTTCCAACCGCTCCACTTTTTAGTCTTTGCGTTATATGTTCTCTGATAAACTACATATTTTTCTGCATTTGCTATTTTGTTCCAGGTCACTTTTATACCCTTTGCGGTATTAGCTACCTTTACTGCAGGTATACCAAGCTTTACCTGTGTTGATGTACTGCCTATAAAATCAAAGCCGTTTTCTTTTGCATATGTCTCAGCTGCAGAACCCTTTGTACCGAAAATTTTGAACAACGGAATTTTTTCACCACTAAAATCATAACCCAATGCTTTATCAGATATAGTTTTTACAGAGCCCGGAATTGTTATGCTTTTAAGTGAAGTACAGCCCATAAATGCCATTGCACCGATTTTTGTTACACTGTCAGGAATATTAACAGTTTTGAGTGCTGTGCAATTTACAAAAGCCTTATAGCCTATATCTGTAACAGTATTAGGTATTTTAACCTCTTCTACTGTTTCATTTCCGTAAAATGCCTCATAAATTTCTGTAACAGGTCTGCCTTCATATTTATCAGGAATTGTAACAACCTTGTCGCCACCGTTATACTCGAGAAGTGTTGCTGTGCTCATTCCGTCTTCTGTGTAAAATTCCCAAACATGTGAGTTACACTCTGTACAAATATCATTTACAAAATTATGAGGTAATTTTGCATAATATTCGCCTTCGTAGGTTTGACCGCAGTCATAACAATAATAATCACCCTCATAACCTCTGAAGAGGCAATCTGCCTCCCAACCACATTGAATCTTTACATCCTTATGCGGACAAGCCTCAAAGAATGATTCAACATTAGAAACTCTAAAGCCGTAGTAGTCTTCATCGTATGCATCATCACCATAAATATTTTCTGTACCATACATTTTAAGTGTAATTGAATCGCCCGGAATTACAAATGTTTTTCCTGCCATTTCATCTGAATACAAAAATGTTTCATATTCATCGTCGCCGATAAGCATTAAATATTGTCCATTAAAAATTTCTGAATCCTCCGAGAATGAAATATTGATTCTATTCGCACCCGGAATTTCAATTGTTTTATTAAAATTTTCTACTTTATTATACGGGTGTGCTGTTTCTACACAATATTCCTTTCTCAAAGAACAGTTTGTGCAAGAGCCTGTTGCATCAAAGTTATGCTCACCCGTTGCATCAACAAATTCTTTGGAAACAAATCCACAAGCGCATGTATACTGAACCATACCTCTTTTACCACAGGTAGCTTCTTTAATTACAGTTGCAACAGAGTGGTTTCCTGCAGAATTATAGTGCATATATCTTGTATCTGATAAATCTCTGTCAACATATTCACCGAAATCACTTTCATCAGTAATTGTTATAGCATCCCATTCAGCCTTGGTACCTTCATAGTAAACATTTTCAAAAAGATAACTATCGTAATCATCAAAAGCAGCGCAGTCAATAAACTTTACGCTCTTAGGTATCACAACATTTTTTAAACCTGAGCAAGCCATAAAAGCATTGTCAGCAATTTTTGTGACAGAAGATGGAATAACTATTTCTTCAAGTGAATAACAACCATCAAACGTATAACTCTTAATTGATTCTATACCGTTAGGAAGCTTCACACTTTTAAGATTATAGCAGCCTGAAAAAGCTGATTCACCAATTTCGGTAACATAGTCAGAAATTGTAACAGAAGTTAATTCTGAACAAAAAAAGAATGCGTATTCTTCAATTTTTGTAATACGTTTTCCCTTGTAGGAATCAGGTATTACTAATTCTCCTTCAAAATCTTCAGGACAGTTGTAAAACGAATATGTATTCGTTTCTTCATTCAATGAAAGCATTGAATCAACAACACTTGCTGCATTTGCTGTTATTGCCATAGGTGCAGAAGCAAAAATTCCTATTACAAAAACAAATGCTAAAACTAAACTAACAAACTTTTTCATAATAATCCTCCATTTAATTAATGTAACTTCATTGTATTATAATTCAGTTTAAAAGTCAACTAAATTACGGCAAATTATACATAATATGTAAGACTCAGAAGCGTTTACTACAAACTGCAGTAAACTAAAAAAACAAAACCCTGTCACTTGACAGAGTTTTGTCTTATTTAATACAAAATATATTTGATGAGCTGCATAAAAAATCAACTCTTATGCTTACAAAGCATATTTTTACAGACAGATTTCCGTTCAGTCTATAAAAAATTTCTTTTTTACTTCTTACTCCTTGTAATTTTACCGCTGTTTATAAGAATTATAAATGCACCTATATTATGAAGAAATGCACCTGCAATAGGTGTAACAATTCCCGTTGCGGCAAGAATCATCATAACAAAGCTTATAGCGAAGGCTATTATAATATTCTGATAAATAGTGCCTTTTGTTTTTCTTGAAAGCTCTATTACAAACGGCAAATTATCAAGTGAGTTATTCATAAGAGAAATATCGGCACTTTGAATTGCTGTGTCAGAGCCCATAGCTCCCATTGCAATTCCGACATCTGCCTCAGAAAGTGCAAGAGAGTCATTTATTCCGTCGCCGACTACCGCTACTATGTGATTTTTCTGTGCCTCTTTAACCTTTTCCAATTTCTGCTCAGGCAAAAGCTCACTAAACATAGTATCGACATCTGCCGACTGCATTACACGTTTTGCTTCAAGGTCATTGTCACCTGTTAAAACAGTAACCTCATTCACGCCTAACTCTCTCAATTTTTTAATTGTATCATTTGCATCTGTTCTTAACACATCTCTGAACACAATCGCGCCGGAAATCACATTATTTTTAACAACCCAGCTGAGTGTGCCCTCATCAGAAACATTTTCCGGAAGCTTAAGACCTAAAGATGAAATATATCTTGAATTACCCACTATAACCTCATCGTTACCCTTAACACCTTTAACACCGTTACCTACAATTTCTGTTATTTCGTAGGATTTGTCAAAATCATTATCTTCACAAAGTCGCATAATAGATTTTGATGTAGGATGAAGTGAGCCGTGAGCTACACAAGCAGCAGTTTTAATTAACTCTTCTTTGCTTTCAGCATTTTCAAGAATGTAATCTACCGCTTCAAGAGTACCGTTTGTTATAGTACCTGTTTTGTCGAATACAAAATAATCCACATCTGTAAGTTTTTCTAAAAACGATGGATTTTTAATAAGCACTCCTCTTTTTGTTGCCGATGCCAAAGCTGCAATAATCGGAGCTGATGACACCAGCATATATCCGCAAGGACAGCTTACAACAAGAATTGCAATAGCTTTGCTTATATCTTTTGTAAAGAGCCACATTAAAGTTGCAACAACTAAAACAATAGGCAAATAATATGTCATAAATTTATCTACTATCTGGGTTTCGGGAACAGTCATATTTTCTGCACCCTCCAGAAGCTCAACAATTTTCTGGAATGATGTGTCAGAATACCCTTTAGTAACCTCTACAGTCAACAAGCCATCTATGTTTGTTGTACCTGCAAAAACAGAATCGCCCTCTTTTACCTCTTTGGGTAAGGACTCACCTGTTAATGATTTCTGATCCATATTAGATATACCTTTTACAACAACGCCGTCAATAGGAAGTGACATACCGGGCTTTATAAGTATTAAATCGCCTTTTTTAAGAGTTTTTGCATCTACCTCTGTTTCTTTTCCGCCAACAATAATAATTGCCGTGTCGGACTGAAGCTTTTTAAGTCCTTCAATCGCATCTCTGCCACCCATAATACTCTTTTCTTCCAAAAAGTGAACAAGTGTGAGTATTATTGGTATCATACCTGCAAGAATATATTGTCCGTCAAGAACAGAAACAAGAATTGCTATAGAAACAAGTATTTCCATTGAAGAATTAATATCCTTCTGTAAAAAGCCCTTTACCGCAGTAATAAATACAGGCACACCTATTATTATAACACCTATTAAATAAATAATTCCCTGTATTACCTGCTGATTAGGAAAAAGCTTGCCGTATATATAACCCGACAAAAGAAACACTACAGCAAAAACTGCCTCTAAAATATCTTTTTTTAATTTACTTTTGTCTCGTTCAGAAATATAGTTCTGCGAATATTCCTTTACGGAATTTTCAACCATATTATTTATTTTTTTCATATTCTCTCTCCAGCTCTATGGAAGTATGACCTTTGCACCGTTATTACCTTCGGGAACAATAACCGTTGCTCCTGCACCCGCAAGTACTTTGCTGACTCTGTTTCTGAAAACACCATTTTCAACAACACCCGGATTTGCTTTATATTGCTCATACAATCCGTTAAATTCAGCTACATCGTCATTTGCTTTTGCTATTCTTTCAGACTGTGTCTTTTTTGCTTCACTTACTAAAGAATCAGAATCTGCCTGTGCCTTAGGAATTTTAGATTCTGTATAATCATTAGCCTCCTGAATTAAAGTCTGCTTTTTTACCGATGCAGTATTAACCGCATCAAATGAATCCTTTGTTTCGTTAGGAGGAATAACATTTGTAAGCTCAATATTAGTAATGATAATACCACAACCAAGCTCATTAAGAACCTTCTGGGTATTCCTTCTGAGATTTTCAGAAAGCTGTGTTTTTTCTGTAGTAAGAACACTGTCTACAGTCATAGATGTAACAAGCGGTACTGTTTCACCACTTACCACACCGTTTACTATATCATTAATTTCGTTTATATACAGTGCATACCTTACAGGGTCACTCACCTTATATTTTACTACACTTCTTATTAGCACAAGGTTACTGTCACCTGTTATAACATAACCGCTGTTTTTAACATTTTTACTTATTGCAGTATCTGCACTGTAGTGTGTTTCCACCGTTATTTCCTGAACAGTTTCAAC
>JAFVWD010000075.1 GCA_017501865.1 Clostridia bacterium
AATGGTCAAAATGGTCAACACTCAAGAGCTATGTTGCGAAAACAGAGTTTGTTGACAAAAATGTTACACTCGGAACAATTTACCGTTACACAGTAAAAGCGGTTAACGGCACTATTACAGGTAAATACAAAGCAAGTGATGCAATCAGATATAATGTAACACCTGCAGTTGTTTATAAAAACACTTCAAATGGTGTGTTAGTTTTGTGGACAACAGTTGCAAATGCAACGGGATACACAGTTTACAGCTCGAGCTACAACACTAAAACCAAGAAATGGTCGAGCTGGTCGAACAGAGGAACAGCTAAGGGAAATAAGACAGAATGGGTAGACAAAAAGGCGAAAAGCGGAAACAGATACAGATATACAGTAAGAGCGGTTTATGGCAGCTTCAGAAGCAAATATAACACACAACCAACAGGGTTGTTATATTTAGCCGCACCGACAGTAAAGGTTAATAATACAACAACGGGTGTAAAGGTAACCTGGAATAAAACCGCAGGAGCAAAAAGCTATAATGTTTACAGACGTACATCAGATACATCATGGAAAAAATTAGCAACAACAAGTAGCTCGGTAGTAAGTTATACAGACAAAACCGCAAATAACGGTGCGCAGTATTTGTATACTGTAAAGGCTGTTAATGAAGGGAATTCAAGCGCTTACATTTCATCATCCGCTTTAAAATATCTTTCAGTACCGAAGGTTTCCGTTTCTGCCGTAGCAAACGGAATTGAAATATCATGGAATACTAATATGTATGCCGACAGCTACAGAGTATATAAATCAACATTTAACGAGAAAAAATCTGTATGGAATTCATGGGTGGTATGCGCTGACATTTCAGATTCAACAGTAAGCTCTTATATTGATGAATCGGCAGAGCAGGGTGAGAAGTATCGCTATACAGTAAAAGCTCTCTCAGGTAAATATTCAAGTGCATATATTTCATCAGAGGCTGTAAGTAAGGAAAATGTATCAGAAGAATTGTCTTCCGAAAATGTAAAAGACATTTTTACTCCATTGATTTGTAATTATCACAGCTTAGATGAATTAGGACACGCATATTATTACGAAGACAGAACAAATTATATTGAGCTGTTAACAGATGAATGGTACGAAGAAAATGACCCCGAACGTTATACAAGTCATTTGTTTAAGCTTAAAGATATTAAAAGCATAGCTGAATTAAAAAATATGTATAAAAAGTATTTGTCAGAAGATTTAGTTGAGAAATATACCTTTAATGAAAAATACTTTATTACTGTAGACAGTGAGTTATATATCGTCTACAATAATGCGGTTGGTACCTGTAGTTATGATATCGATTCAATCGAGCTTTCAGAGAAAAACGACGATGAATATTTAGTTGAAATAGATTTATATAATTCAGGTGATATGTATTGTGAAACACAGAGCTTTTCTGTGAAAAAATCAGGAAATTCATATGTTATTGACCGTTATGTAAGCAGCGATTATGAAAAACGTGACTATGACTATGAAAATCCGAATTATGCCCCGGATACCAATTACTTTGTTTATTAATGTGAATCGAACATAAACTCCGGAATATGAACAAAGGGGCTGTAAAAAAACTTTTGTTTTTTTACAGCCCCTTTTTGTATAATCAGAATTCTAAAAATGCATTGTTTGCATCAATTGGATCACCTGTAAGAATTTCATCTGCCGCATTTTCTAAGTGAGTAAGAATCCTCAGAAGGTTTGAATTTTTTATATGCAGTTTTCTTACTATTCTCAAGGGTAAAGAGAGTGCCTGTGTAACAATTATGTAGTAAGGGGAGGTTCTTTCATGTTTTACCACAGAACCGTCTAAAATAGAATGGAAAAGTTCAAATATTACAGATGTTAACCGAACATTTTTCAACTTTTTTGCTTCGCTTATTGTAAAAGCTTTGCCGAATGTAAAAAAGTTTATAATCCGCGCTGTCTTATAAACAGAAATTTCAGAAATTGCTTTTATCAGGTTACCTAAAAACAACCAGAGATTTTTCGCCTTTTTATTAGAAATACCTATTGAAACAAGAAGTGTTACAAATTCTAATTTTCTGTTGTTTTTTGCAGCCTCGAAAACATTTTCAAACAAGAAGGTTGCATGGTTTTTTAAATGGTCATTCGTGTATGTTTTGCCATTGTATTCATATTTTTCGAGATGCTTTGTTTTTGTTTCGATACCATTTTCAGTTAAAGTGCAATATACAATCGGGGCAGGGTAACCGCCTATAGAAGCGACATTAAATTCATAAAAGTGATTGTTGTTTTCGGTGTCAACACGTCTTATATGATGCATATGAGAGTGCCCCGTAAACATTACAGATAATCCGGCATCTGCAAACTCCTTTGAAAGCTTTTCTTTTCTTTCTACAGAGCTCTTTGAGTTAATAATTCTGTCAAACTCAGTCAGAAGCATATGGTGGTGCTGCATACCGAAAACGAAGTCCCCACGTTTACGTGCATTCTCGAGTTCTTCTTTAATCCATGTAAAATGTTCTTTACTGTAGCCGGAGTTTCCTTGGCCGTCTTGGTCGTCATCAAGACAAAAAACCGAAACGTTTTCAGCGGGTCTGATAACATATGAAGATTTTTTCTGATGTGTAAAAAACTCACTCACGGCATCATCAGGTCCGAAATCTTTGTAAAAATCCCGTAATTCCTCGGGCTTCAGAGTTTCAACATCGTGGTAAACCTTTGCACCCTCAAAACGTCTCGGGTTACCGTCACAGCACCAGTCGTGAGTTGCTGTAATAATATAAACCGGCTTATGCTTTTTAAATTCATAAAGAAAGTGGCGCATTTCCTCGTGGGAAACACGCTCACCGTCATTAGAAAGGTCACCTGCAATAAGAAGAAACTCAGCATCTGAATTTTTAATTTCTTCAAGCGCGGCTGAAATTACCCCTTTTGAGTGAGCAAGCATTTTCTGGTCAGAATTTGCTCTCATAGTGTAAGCAATACCTGAGTTACCTAATTTTTCAGAGTAATAATGAGGGTCCGCAATAACTGCAAATTTAACACTTTTCTTCATATTTTTTACCATACGATATTGAATGAATCGCCTGTTCTTGTGTATTCCATAGAATCAAGAAGCTGTTTTTTACACTCTTCCTTTAAACCTGCCTCAAAGGCATTTGCCATTTTTCTGTTGGGGAATTCTACTGTTATATCAAGCTCAATGAACATAGGTACACCTGCGTGTAAGAATTTAAAGCCTGTAAGCCACCAGTGTTTTTCGGGTCCGCGAGTGAAAACCTTTTCACCCATATTATAAAAATCGAATGACATAGTGATCATCTCTTCGTCGGTAACACAGTCGAAGTGCTTCATAACACGGTCTGTAGGTTTGTTGTAAAAGCCTATTTCTCCACCTGATGTAATACCATATTGACCTTTCCATATTTCCATCATCCAATCTTTATCATCGTATGTGAAATAGATTTTTGAGGAAGAATAAATCATACCAACCATAGGAGCGGCTGTATCGTAAACACTGTTAAATCCAAAGTTTCTTTGCCATGAATCTAACTGGGTGTAGTAAACATCCTGAACAGGGTCGTAGTCAAAACCTGCTGCAACAAGTACATTTCTTGCTACAGTCGGGTCATCTGTATTGAAAAGAACATCCTGAACATTTGCTAAGTAGTCGCCGTCTTCGTGGTAGTTAGGCTTAGTGGTTTCGTTTGAAGAGGGTTTTTCCTGGGTGGTTGTCTGTGTATTTGAATTATTATTTTTCTGTGTAGTAGGTGCTTTATTTGTGGCAGAAGAGCCGGATGAATCTGCAGATGGCTTTTGTGCATTCTGAGTATTCTTACCCGAAGAGAGTGTTGTGCCTTCTGAGCTGTTTGCAGAAGCAGAACCACCTGTTACAGTGTTATTCGTACCTGTTGCAGGGGTAGTAGCATCAGGATTTGAAATTACTGCAGAATATGTAATATCTTCTCCGTAATTAGGTAAGTCGTAAACGACATCTCCCGCAGGTGGATTTGTCGGTGCAACAGTACCGTTATTCTGGTTGTTCATAAGCTGATTGGCTGCATTCAGTGCACCGCAACCTGAAAGTGCTATGATAACCATAAGCACAAGTGCAATAAGTTTTGTGGATTTCAAGTATTTTTTCATAATTTCATTCTCCGTCAAAAAAAATTTTGATATACTTAACGTATATTACCACAAAAAAATTCATTTGTCACCATTATTTAAGAAAAATAACAACTATTTAACAATTTATTTGACAATAATTGCTTAGAAATATATAATTGATTATAATTTATCAGTTTGAATTGCGAAATGAGGGAACTATGGGTAACTTTACACATCTTCATGTTCATACCGAGTACAGTCTTCTTGATGGTGCCTGCAGAATTAAAGAGTTAGTGAATTTTGCGAAGGAACAGGGTATGAGTAGCCTTGCTTTAACAGACCACGGTGTTATGTTTGGCGCCGTTGAGTTTTATAAAAAAGCAAAAGAATGCGGAATAAAGCCTATTATAGGGTGCGAGGTATATGTCGCACCCCGCTCTCGTTTTGACAAAAATCATGTGTTGGATTCAGAGCGAAGCCACCTTATATTACTTTGCAAAAATGAAACGGGCTATAAGAATTTAATAAAGCTCGTTTCGCTTTCGTGGACTGAGGGATTTTACACAAAGCCCCGTGTTGACCACGATATTTTAGAAAAATATTCAGAGGGGTTAATTGCGTTGTCAGGTTGCCTTTTCGGTGAGGTTGCCAAAGCAGTTCTGGCACGGGATTTTGATGAGGCAGAAAGAGTAGCTGAATGGTATAAAAATACCTTTGGCGAAGGGAATTACTACCTTGAAATGCAAAATCACGATATGGTTGAAGAGCGCGAGGTGATTAACGGACTTATAAAAATAAGCAGAAAGCTTAATATTCCGTTAGTGGCAACAAATGACGTTCACTATTGCAAAAAAGAGGATGCGGACATTCAGAGGGTATTAATAGCAATAGGCACTAACAAGACAGTTAACGAAGAAAATGCGCTTAGCTTTCCGAATGATGAATTTTATTTAAAAAATGAAGAAGAGATGCGTGAAGCATTTTCATTTTGTGAAGAAGCAATTGAAAATACTGAGAAAATTGCAAGGCAGTGTAATTTTGATTTTGAATTCGGTGTGTCAAAATTACCGCTTTTCGATGTTCCTGAAGATGACCACGCGTTGTACCTGAAAAATCAATGCTTAAACGGATTGAAAAATATTTTCGGAGAAATTCCCGGGAATTACGAAGAAAGACTCATTTATGAATTATCGGTTATTCACGAAATGGGTTTTGATGATTATTTTTTGATTGTTGCAGATTTTATAGATTTTGCTGTGAAAAATGGTATTCCGGTAGGTCCGGGAAGAGGCTCTGCGGCAGGTAGTCTTGCAGCTTTTGCTTTAGGCATAACAGGTATAGACCCTATTGAAAACAAGCTTCTTTTTGAGCGGTTTTTAAATCCTGAGAGGGTAAGTATGCCTGATATTGATATCGATTTCTGTTACGAGCGCCGTGGAGAAGTAATTGATTATGTAATAAAAAAATATGGTGCTTCCAGGGTGGCTCAGATTGTTACCTTCGGAACATTACAGGCAAAAGCGGCTATACGCGACGTAGCAAGGGCATTGGGGTTGCCGTACAGCACAGGTGATGTTGTAGCAAAACAAATTTCACGCGATTTTCCTGATATTGAAAGTGCGTTAAAGAAAAATACAGAGTTGAAAAAAATGTATGAGTCTGATAAGGATATAAAAACCTTGTTGGATACTGCATTGAAAATAGAAGGAATGCCTCGTCACGCATCTACTCACGCAGCAGGTGTTGTTATTACGCGTGAAGATGTCTCAGCCTATGTTCCGTTAGCTAAAAACGGCACTCAGACTGTTACACAGTTTACAATGACAGAAATTGAACAGTTAGGGCTTCTGAAAATGGATTTTCTGGGGCTCAGAACACTTACTGTTATAAGTGATTGCGAAAAGCTTGTAAAAAAGAGTGAACCCGATTTTGATGTTTCTAAAATTCCTCTTGACGAGCCCGAGGTTTATAAGGAAATGTCTGCAGGAAATACAATCGGCATTTTTCAGTGTGAGTCTGCAGGTATGACGAATTTAATTGAAAAAATGCAGCCGGTCAGATTTTCTGACATTGCAACAGCCATTGCTTTGTATCGTCCGGGTCCTATGTTTTTTATTGATGATTATTTAAAAAACAGAAAAAATCCTGCACTGGTGCACTATAAGTCACCGCTTTTAAAGGATATTCTTGACGAAACCAACGGATGTATGGTTTATCAGGAACAGGTTATGCAGGTTTTCAGAACTCTTGCAGGCTATTCATATGGCAGGGCAGATATAGTTCGCCGTGCAATGAGTAAAAAAAAGCACGATGTAATGGAAAATGAACGTGCTATTTTCATTAACGGACTCGAAGATGAAAACGGTAACGTTGTAATTGAAGGTGCAGTTCGCAGAGGTATGAGTCCGGAAACTGCAAACGAAATATTTCAGGATATGACATCTTTTGCTTCGTACGGCTTCAACAAAAGCCATACGGCGGCATATGGGCTTGTGGCATATCAGACGGCTTACCTTAAGGTGAAATATCCGAAGGAGTTTATGGCGGCGATTCTGACAAGTGTTATAGGTGAAGAGGGCAAAACCAATATCTATATAAATGAATGTAGCCGACTTAATATAGGTGTTGTGCCGCCGCATGTAAATGTAGGCTGTGAAAGCTATACGGTTAAAGAGGGTAAGGTTGTTTTCTCTCTTTTAGGTATAAAAAATCTCGGAAGAGGCTTAATAAGAAAAATTGAGACAGAACGAAAGGAAAACGGTCCGTTCAAGAATTACTGGGATTTTTGTAAAAGAGTTTACAGTACAGAGCTTAACAGGCGTGCACTTGAGTGTCTTATAAAATCCGGTGCGTTAGATAATCTCGGCTATAATCGCAGAGAAATGCTTGTAAATATAGATACTGTTATGGCATGTGCCTCAAAAGAAAGTGATTTATATTCAGGCGGTCAATTGGATTTGTTTTCTTCTGTAGGTATGGAGGACGATTTGTCATCTGAGCCGGAATTGAAAAAATGTGAAGAGTTTTCCAAGACGGAGCTTTTAGGCTTTGAAAAAGAAGTGTCAGGACTTTATTTTTCAGGACATCCGTTAGAAGAATACAGAGAACTAAGTGAAGGTATCAGCTGTGTAAAAACGAGCGAGCTTTATGAAAAAATGGAAACAGGGCTCGAAAGTGAAATAGATTCTATGCCGGTTAAATTTATAGGCATAATCTCTTATATGAAGAAAAAGGTTACAAAAAGTGATGCCGTAATGGCTTTTGTCGATCTTGAGGATTTATTTGGCACTATTGAGATGATAGTTTTCCCGAAAACACTTGAAAAATATATGGATGTTTTATCGGTAGGGAAGGTAGTCTTTGTAAAAGGTCGCATTTCAACCAAGGATGAACAGATTAAATTAATCCCTGATTCAATAGAGCTTGCAGATAAATCGGTTATATCAGAAGAATGTATACAGAAAACAAACGACTCACAAAAAAAGAAAAGACGCGGAATATTTTTAAAGATTTCACAGGCAGATGAGCATAAGACTGACGGAATAAAAAATCTTATTTCTATTTTTGCAGGTGATATGCCGGTGTATTTTTATCACGAGCAAAACAAGGAATATGAGTTTCTCGGTAAAGAATATTTAGCCTGGGTGAATGAGCCGTTAAAGGAAGAATTGTATCGCATTTTAGGAAAAGATAACGTAGTTATACAAAATTAGAATAATAAATTCGCTATTTTCGGACATTTTTCTATTGTATCTTTCAAAAAAGTATGTTATAATCCTAAACTGTCTATGAAGAATTTTGGAGGTTCTTGGAAATTATGAAAACCATTGGTGTATTAACAAGCGGCGGAGATGCGCCGGGAATGAATGCTGCAATTCGTGCAGTTGTAAGAACAGGTTGCGAATCCGGTATGAGAGTTATGGGTATTCGCAGAGGCTACAAGGGTCTTATTGAAGGCGATATGTACGAGATGAATCTTCGTTCTGTATCTGACATAATTCACAGAGGCGGAACAATGCTTTACTCTGCAAGATGCCCTGAGTTCAGTCAGTCTGATGTTCAGGATAAGGCTGTAGAGGTTTGTAAAGAATTCGGTCTTGAAGGTATTGTTACTATCGGCGGTGACGGAACCTTTATGGGTGCAAGAGCATTAACATTAAAAGGTGTTCCTTGCATAGGTGTTCCGGGCACAATTGATAACGACATTTCTTCATCTTCTCATACAATCGGTTACGATACTGCTCTCAATACAATAATGGATATGGTTGACCGTATCCGTGATACTACAGAATCACACGACCGTTGCTCTGTTATTGAGGTTATGGGCAGAAATGCAGGTTTCCTTGCACTTAATGCAGGTATTGCAGTTGGTGCTACATGTATTCTCGTTCCTGAAATTGATTACGATATTGATTCTTACATAATTGAGAGAATGAAACGTACAATGGCTACAGGAAAACATCACTTTGTAATTATTGTTGCAGAGGGTGTAAAGGGTATAGAAGCAGGCTCTCTTGCAAAATATATTGAGGAAAAAACAGGTGTTGAAAGCCGTGCAACAGTTCTCGGTCACGTTCAACGCGGTGGTTCTCCATCAGTTCGTGACAGAGTTCTTGCAAGTAAAATGGGTTACC
>JAFVWD010000076.1 GCA_017501865.1 Clostridia bacterium
CCGGTTGACGGTAACGGAAATATTGATATGAGACAATATGATATCGTTTATACACGAGACACCTTTCAGGCGATTTGTGACTTCATATGGTATGAGAGTCCCGAGTTGTTCAGAATAGATTCAATCGCTTGCAAGACTACATTGAATAATGTAATTGTTTCAATAAATCCTGAATATAACTATGAAAATCCTGCAGATTTTGTTTCTGCTTATAATTTAATGGTGCAGAATGGTACAAAGCTGTTGAGCGGTATTGAAGGAAACAGTTCTTTGACCGATGTCGAAAAAGCGCTTTTGATTCATGACAGAATTGCGGTGTTCTGTGAATATGATATTGAGAATCTTGAAAATGATACTCTTCCGAATGAGGCTTATAATGCATACGGTGTTTTAGGTAAGCGTATTGCTGTTTGTATGGGTTATGCTTTAGCATACGATTATCTTCTGGAACGCGTAGGAATAAAATCCGATTATTGCTCCTCAGATGTTTTGTGTCACGCGTGGAATGTTGTGTATATTGATAATAAGCCTTACCATGTAGATATAACATGGGATGACCCTGTGGAAGATGTTACAGGTAGTGTTTATCACGACAATTTCCTTCGTTCAACACAGGGTATAAAGGATACGGGACACGTTGGAGAAACATTGTTTAATTCTAACGTAATTGACTATATTACGACTCCTGTAGATACAACATACGATAATTATTTCTGGCAGGAGTCCTCAACTGAGTTTCAGCTTATTGGCGACAAAATTTATTATATGGATAATAATTTGTCAAAAGAAGGAATAGGCATGAGAGTCGGCAAATTGATTGAAATGGATGGCTTTGATGACGATTCTACAACTGTTCTTAAGGAGATAAGAGAGTATTGGTGTGAAGATGCAGCGCAAACCTCGCGTTGGCCAGAAAACTATTCAAAGCTTGCAAGCGGACGCGGTTTATTGTTCTACTCAACACCTTATTCTGTTTATTCTTATAATCCTCTGACAGAGGAAACAAATGAAATCCTTTCGAAGCAAGATATCTATAATGAAACTGAAAATGAGAATCTCAGTGTTTTCGGTATGACCTTCAACGGATGCTTGCTTGCGGGTGAATATTCAACAACACCTTATTATGAACGCGATACAAAGTCAAACAATTATTTTGTTCGTGCTGTTCATAACCCTCAGGAAAATTGGAAAATTATAACACAGCCTTCTGCTTACAGCGAGGGTATAGAGGGCGATTTCTGCATTGATTGCGGTGCAGAAAAGGAAAGAAGGCCGATTCCTCCGACAGGTGAACATAATTGGGGCGAATGGTATGTCGACCCGAACAGACCTGCAACCTGCACAGAAAGCGGTGTAAGACTGATGAATTGTCTTGACGAGGGCTGTGATGCTCAGTTATGGGAGCAGATTGAACCTCTCGGACATGATTATCAAGATTCCTGGACAACAGATGTTGAAGCGACTTGTATAACTGCAGGCGAGAAATCACATCATTGTACACGTTGTAGCTCAAGAATTGATATTACAATACTTCCTGCTACAGAGGTGCATATAAAAAGCGGTGCGTGGATAACCGGTAAAGAACCGTCTTGTAGGGAAGCAGGCTTTAAATACAGAGTTTGTGTTGGCTGCGGTATCGAAATGGAAAGAGTTACTCTTGCAAAGCTTTCACATCAGGTAATATTACAGAATGAACGAAAAGTAACATGTACTGTTAACGGTTATACAGGCGATCAGGTGTGTTCAGTTTGCGGTACTGTAATAAAGCTCGGTACAGCTGTTACTGCACAAGGTCACAAATCAAGTGAATGGATTATAGATAATTCACCTACACCGTCTTCTGATGGTGCAAAGCATAAGGAATGTACTGTTTGCGGTGAAGTATTGGCAAGTCAGACTATAAAATATGTTGCTTCTCTTTCAACACCTGCTGTAAATGCTGTGAATACAGCGGACGGAATCAAGCTCTCGTGGAAAGAGATTCCGAATGTAGAAAGCTATACCGTTTACAGAAGAGTTTATAATAAGAAAACTAAAAAATATTCAGGCTGGTCAGTAGTTGCAGGCGGATATACAAAAACAACTTATATTGATTCAGATGTGAAACTCGGAACTATTTACAGCTATGCGGTTCGTGCGGTAAGCGGTACTGTAAAGAGCAGCTTTAAAGCAACAAAAGGTTTAACTTATAATTATACACCGAGTCTTAAGGTGGCTAATGCAACAAGTGGTGCCAAGGTTACCTGGTCCAAGGTTCAGAATGCAACAGGATATACTGTGTATTCTTCAACTTATAATACAAAAACAAAAAAATGGTCATCCTGGAAAAACCGTGGAACTGCATCAGCTTCAGCAACCTCCTGGGTTGACAAATCTGTTAAAAACGCGACGTATTACCGCTATACAGTGCGTGCGGTGTACGGCAGTACAAAGAGCAGTTACAACAAAACGGGTGTAAAGGTTTATTTCATTACTTCACCTGCGGCGAAAATAGCAAATACAGCTTCAGGTGTTAAGGTTTCCTGGAATAAGATTTCAGGTGCTAAAAATTATGTTGTTTACCGTTCAGAGTTGTCCGGCGGAAAATGGAGCGGTTGGAAAACTATTAAAACAGTGAAAAGCTCGGTTTTAGCTTTGGTAGATTCAACTGCAAAAAGCGGAGTTAATTACCGTTATGCGGTGCGTGCAATAAATGGAAGTCATAAGAGTAGCTATAAGGTTTCAAATTCTCTTGTGTATCTTGCACAGCCTGTAGTAACTGTTGCAAATGATGCTAACGGCATCAGAGTTTCCTGGAATAAGATTAACGGAGCGACAGGTTACACCGTATACAGCTCGTACTATAATCCGACTACTAAAAAATGGTCGGGCTGGTCTAACAGGGGTACTGCTGACGGTGCGAGATTTTCCTGGGTTGACAAAAAGGTGAAGAGTGGTACGTATTACAGATACACAGTAAAGGCTGTAAACGGAAAAACTACAAGTACTTATAAGTCGAGCGGTAAGATTCTTTGTCTTGCACAACCTGTTTTTAATGCAGAACGAAACAATAATGGTGTGTATATCAGCTGGGCAAAAATAGCAGGTGCAAAGGGATATAAAATTTATCGCAAAGCTTTGGGTAGTTCAAAATGGGTAAATATAGGCTCAACAACAGCTACTTACTACACAGATGCAAAAGTAAACTATGAAACAGATTGCATCTATACAGTAAGGGCATATAACGGTAGCTTCGTATCGTCTTATGATAAAAACGGTGTTACTGTGGACCTTGATTACAAAAAGATAATGCTGGAGCTTATAAATAAAGAACGTAAATCAAACGGAGTTCACGAGCTTGAGTATTACTATGACGGTCAGATTCTTGCAGATACCCGTGCAGATGAATTAGTTGAAGAATTTTCTCATACAAGACCCGACGGAAGTGAATGGCATACCATTTTTAATGATTATGAAGTATCCTACAATGTAATAGGTGAAAACATAGCAAGCGGTTATACTACTCCGGAGTCAGTAATGAAGGATTGGATGGGTTCTTACGGTCATAGAAGTAATATTCTTGACAGCGAGTATGACTATGTAATAGTAGGTTATAATGCTGCTGGAAATTGTTGGGTGCAATTGTTCCTGGGTTAAGTGAAAACCTGACTGTGAAATACAGTTATTTAGCTTTATATAACAAGAGGAGCTTTAAAAACAAATTCTGTTTTTAAAGCTCCGTTGTTTTTAATTCTTATTTTACAGTAAAAAAACAACCAC
>JAFVWD010000077.1 GCA_017501865.1 Clostridia bacterium
GTCACGGCAATCAGACTCTTTCCGAGGGTCTTATGAATTCCTGTAACCCGTTTTTTGTTACACTTGGTCAGAAATTAGGTGCACAAAATTTCTACAAGTATTTCGAAGCATTTGGTTTTACAGATGAAACAGCCGTAGATTTACCGGGTGAGGCAACTCCGGTAAAGGATGTTACATACCACTCACTTGAAAATATGGGCATTTCACAAGTGTCATCTTCATCATTCGGTCAGACCTTCCAGGTTAGTGCAATTCAGATGATTACAGGTGTTTCAGCAATAGCAAACGGCGGTAATCTTATGCAGCCTTATATTGTTGAGTCAATGCTTGATGAAGACGGTAACACTGTTTTTGAAGCGGAGCCGACAGTAAAAAGAAGTGTTGTTTCACAAACAACAAGCAAGACAGTTTTAAAAATGATGGAAAAGGTTGTTTCTGAGGGTACAGGTAAAAATGCGTATGTTCCGGGTTACCATGTAGCAGGTAAAACAGGTACTTCAGAAAAGCTTACTGTAGATGGTGAATATATTGCGTCATTTGTTGGTTGTGCACCGGCAGATGACCCTAAAATAGCAGTTCTTATTGTTATAGATGAACCTCAGGGTGCAGTTCACGGCGGTGGTGCAATTGCTGCTCCCGTAGCAGGTGCTGTAATAGAACAAACCCTGAAATATATGAATATAGACCCTGTTTATTCAAACGAAGAGCTTGCACAGCTCAACGGAGTAACTCCTGATGTAAGCTCTATGAGTGTTGAGAAGGCAAAAGCAACTCTTCAGAACAAAGGCTTTACCGCGAGGGTTGTGGGTGATGGTGATTCTGTTATTTCACAATATCCTTTAAAGGGACAGAATATACCTCTTGACGGTGTTGTAATTATTTATACTGAAAAGGAATCTTCTGATTCAACTGCAACTGTTCCTGACCTTAAGGGGCTTAGCATAAGCTCTGCAAATGAAAGGGCAGTCAACGCAGGCTTCAATATAAAAATTTCAGGTGCATCGCTTGACAGCGAGGTTGTATCTTACCGACAGAGTATAGATGCAGGTACACAGGCAGAATTAGGTTCTACTATTACAGTTTATTTCAAAACCAACCAGGGTGTTGAAGATTAGGAGGTAAATCGTGCTTTTATCAGAATTATTAAAAGGTATTGATGTAAAATCACAGTATATAGACAGAGAAATTTCAGATGTAACCGATAATACAAAAAAAGTATCTGAAAATTGTGCATTTGTATGTGTCGAGGGTGCCCGCTTTGATGGCCATAAATTTGCAGATGAGGTTATGAAAAACGGTGCAGCGGCAGTAATCGTTTCTAAAGATTTAGGTCTTAAAGAACAGGTTCTGGTCGAGAATACAAGAGAAGCATATGCTATTATGTGTAAAAATCTTTTCGGTGCTGAGTGCGATAAGCTTAATATTATCGGAATTACAGGTACAAACGGGAAAACCACAACAGCATTTATAATCAAAGATATACTTGAAGAATTCAATATAAAATCAGGACTTATAGGTACTGTTAAAAATATGGTGGGTGACAAAGAATTCAGTACAGAGCTCACAACACCTGATCCGTACGATATGCACAAGCTGTTTAAAATGATGGCAGATGATGACATTAAATACTGTGTTATGGAAACATCTTCTCAGGCATTTCATCAGATGCGTCTTGCAGGTATAAGCTTTAAAGTTGGTGTGTTTACAAATCTCACACAGGACCATCTCGATTACCACGGCACAATAGAAGAATACAAAAGATGCAAAAAAGAGCTTTTCAAAGCTTGTGAAACAGCAGTTGTAAATGCTGATGATGAGGCAACTGCTTTTATGGTTGAAGGCGTTTCTTGTAAGGTTATAAATTACGGAGTAAAAAATAATTGTGAATTCAAAGCAAGCGATATTTCTCTTTCTGAGACAAAAGTCAGCTATAAGCTTAACGAGAATACTACTGTGGATTTTCACATTCCCGGTGATTTTTCCGTGTACAATTCACTTTCTGCAATAGGTGCAGTAGTTGCATTGGGCTTTTCGACGGAGGAAACTGTTGAAGCCATAAGCAAGGCGAAATCTGTCAAAGGAAGACTTGAGCTTGTTGAAACAGATACACCATTCGGGGTAATAATAGATTATGCTCATACACCGGACGGACTTGAAAAAGCAATAAATGCCGTGCGTAGCTTTACAAAAGGCAAGGTGATAACACTTTTCGGTTGCGGTGGTGACAGAGATAAAACTAAACGTCCGAAAATGGGAAGAATGGCTACAGAGCTTTCGGATGTTGTCATAGTAACAACCGATAATCCGCGAACAGAGAATCCTGATGATATAATTAAGGATATTTTAATTGGTACGGTAGGCTCAAAGGCTGAGGTTATAACAATAACCGACAGAAGCGAGGCTATTTCTCATGCTTTGAAAATCGCAGAGTCAGGTGATACAGTTCTTTTAGCAGGTAAAGGTCACGAGCTTTATCAGGTTATAGGAACAGAACGTGTTCATTATGATGAGCGTGAAATTATAAAGAAGGCATTAGGCTTACTTTGATTTAAAAGGTGATTTTTTGGAAGAAATATTAATAAGTGAAATTGCTGCTTGGTGCAACAGTCAGACTGCTTGTACAGGTAGTATAAAAGCTATTTCTACGGACAGCAGAGTTATAGATGAAAACACGCTTTTTATAGCACTTAAGGGTGAACGGTTCGATGCAAATGATTTTGTTGAAGATGTTCTTGATAAAGGTGCTAAGTTAGTTGTTTGCAGCAGGTATGACGGCGACTCTGAACGTGTTATAAGGGTTGAGGATACAGGTAAGGCACTTCTGGATATTGCAAAAGGCTACAGAAATAAATTCAGAATTCCCTTTATTGCGTTAACAGGTAGTGTAGGTAAAACTACAACAAAAGGAATGGTGCATTCTGTTTTGTCTGCAAAATACAATACATTGAAAACGCAGGGTAATCTCAATAATGAAATAGGTGTACCCAAAACATTGTTTTGCCTTGAGAATAGCTATGAAGCAGCTGTAATTGAAATGGGAATGAATCATTTTAATGAAATATCCCGACTTACTGCTGTTGTTCAGCCTGATATAGGAATTATAACAAATGTCGGTACGGCTCATATTGAAAATCTTGGTTCAAGAGAAGGTATTTTAAAGGCAAA
>JAFVWD010000006.1 GCA_017501865.1 Clostridia bacterium
AGTACCTTTGTCGAGTCTGCCTATTGCTCTGCCTGCCGCTTCGCTACCGCCACTCTTTATAATGTAATTAGCAACACCGTTAGCAAGTGTGCCGTTCGGATGACGTCTTGTAGGGTGAGCAGAAATTCCGGCGGGTTTATTTAAGACTAAAATATCTTCATCTTCATAAATTATATCTAAATCCATTTCGCAAAGAAGAGGGGGTGTGGATTTTTCAGGGATTCTTATAGTGACTGTTTCGTTTTCATAAATATTGTCTATCATTCTGACAATACGGTCATCGGCTGTAACAGAGCCGTAGGTGTGCCTGAGGCTCTGGACAATTTTTGTTGAAAGCTTCAGTTGCCCCTTTAAAAAATGAAGAAGAGGCCTTTCTGAGTATTCTTTTGGTACCGTGTACTCTAAAACTCTCATAAAAGCCTCCTTGTGTTATTTTTTAACAATATGTATATACAGCTGTATATACATACTGTAAGTGCTGAAAATGTTCATAACTTTGTCAATGTAAAGTCAATTACTTTACTCGATTTTTGTCAAAAAAGAAAAATCTGCGAGAAAAAGCTTTATTTATGAACAAAACTGACACAGTTTTGAACAAAGTAAAGTAACTTACTTTACAAAATTTGACATTGTGTAAATGTATATAAAAATTTGAGTCTGTGCAAAAATATTACTGCTGTATGCAGGAATTATACAATAGCGAATTCAGAAACTTTTCTGTCCTTGTAGGTAGCAACAGACTTGAAGCCTGCTTCTCTTGCAATTTCATATGCTTTAGCAATATTTACCCCCACTCTTTCGGCATAGTGCGAGTCAGAGCCTACAGAAACTAATTTACCGCCTAATTCTTTGTACCTCTTGACAGTATCAATATCAGGAGAAGGTTTATTTATAGGGTATTTTAAACCACCCATATTAATTTCGAGTGCTTTATCCTTCTCAGCACAAAGCTTAAGAAGCTCATCGATTTTATTTTTATATTTATTTATATCTTCAATGTATCCGCAAAGGTTATAAATATATCTGAACGGATAAGTAATATGAGCTAAAATTTCAAAGTTACCCCATTGGAGCATCTGTATAAGCTCATCAAAGTACTCATTCATAGTAGCCTCAATGTCAATGCCGTCAAAGGATTTCCAATAATAAAAGTCCTCTTGCTCTCTCAGGTTGTGAATTGAACCTATAACAACATCGTAGTTGTGTTTATTTATTATTTTTTCTGCAAGTTCGGGAATATAGTGCGGTTGAGCGAGCTCTATACCTTTTAAAATATTAATTTTGCCCTTGAAGCTTTCGCTTGCTTCAGAAATATCCTTATAGCTGCTTTCTATATATTTGTCATAGCTGTCCTTATAAAAATAATCTACTTCACAGTGGTCGGTAAAGGCGACGGTATGAATATTGTTATTTGCAGCAGTTTCAGCCATAAAAGCTGCTTCGTGGTTACCGTCAGGAGAGTTCTTTGTATGAGTGTGTAAGTCTATAATTCTTATTTCGTTCATAATAACACCTCTGAAGAAAAATTATATGTACGGAACGGATTAATGCGTATCCGGTATCATTAAAATCACAATTAGATATTTTATCACAAAAAATTAAAAATTAATATAGCAAAAATCAAAATTATTCTACGAAAAAACTTTATTTAAATTGAATAATATGGTAAAATACTACTAATTTGTAGAAGAAGTGCTATAAAAGGCAGGTAAAGTGATGAAATTGACTTATAATGCATATGCAAAAATCAACTTGGTTTTAGATGTAACGGGAGTTAAACAGAACGGGTATCATACACTTTTTACCGTGATGCAATCAATAGGGTTAAGGGATGTAATTACGGTAGAAAAAACAAAAGGTGAAAAAATAACAATTTCCTGTACCGATGAAAGCGTTCCTGTTGATTCTAAAAATATAGTTTATAAATGTGCTGTTAAATTTTTTGAATATTTTGCTATTAAAAAGAATAAGGGTATTCATATTCATATAGAAAAAAATATACCGCACGAAGCAGGTCTTGGTGGAGGAAGTGCCGACGGTGCAGCAGTTCTTGTAGCGCTTAATGAGATTTTTAAAACCGGAGCGAATAAAAGAACACTTATGTTTATAGGCGGCAAGGTCGGGGCAGATATTCCGTTTTGTATTGTAGGAGGTACCGCACTCTGTCAGGATATAGGTACAGTTGTTGCGGCTTTGCCCAATGTAGAGGAGTGCAGTATTGTTGTAGTTAAGCCTGAAAACGGAAGCTCTACCGTAAAAGCTTACGATGCAATTGATGAAATGGGGAATAGCTTAAAGCATACAAAAAACAGCGAAATGCTGGAGCTGCTTTTGGAAGAGAATTTTAAGGATGCTTTGAAATATTGTGACAATGTTTTTGAACAGGTTATAGAGGTTCCCGACAGGGCAGATATAAAGCATATTCTAAGAAAAAATAATTCCTGTGCTGCGTGTATGTCAGGCTCAGGCTCAGCTGTTTTTGGTATTTTCTTTTCTGAAGAGGATGCAAACAAAGCAAAGAAGGAGCTTGAGGAAAAATATAAATATGTCTACCTCTGTGACAGAAAAAATTCAGGGATAGAAAAAATAAGTGAATAAACAAAAAAATACCGCCAATAATCTGAATAACAAATTCAGGTGAAGGCGGTTATTTTTATGAGATTTAATACATATAGCGCATTTCAGGAGCGAAGAGACAAATTGTTTTTGGTTTCTGTAATAATAGGGTTTGTTCTTTACGCCGCATTTGCAATAACATATTTTGCAAATGTATCGGATGAAATCAGGGAAAGCGTGGTAAGGCTTCATATTTTAGCAGACAGCAATGAACAAATTGACCAGTCGGTAAAGCTTAAGGTTCGTGATGCTCTTCTTGAAAAAAATACAGAATTGCTTTCAGGTAAGGTTACACCAGAAAATGCGGAGGAGTATTTTGAAAAATCGAGAGAAGAATTAGAAAAATGTGCCAATGAAGTTCTTGAAGAAAACGGGTTGAATTATAAAGCTGAAATCACACTTGGTAAAGAGTATTACACAACAAGAGTTTATCAGAATTTAACATTTCCTGCGGGAACATATACCTCTGTAAAGGTTGTTTTAGGCAGCGGCGAGGGTGAAAATTGGTGGTGTGTTATGTTTCCGCCGCTTTGTGTTCCGGTTGCAGATGGCGAAATTAAGACAGATGACAGTATTGTTTTAGAAGAGTACCTGGGTTCAGACGGTAAAAAAATCGTGACTTCGGAGGGTAAGTTTAAAATGGGCTTTAAAATAGTGGAAATTTATGAAAAACTCTTTAAGGACTGATTTTCTTCGGGCCCCCCTTGCACAAATTTGAAAATATGCTAAAATAGCAGAGTAGTAATATTACTGCTCAATTAAATTTTACAAGGTTTTTTTATGAACGAAATAAACAGCTTTAAAAAAGGAATAAAAGCAGGATTGCCTATTTGTGTGGGTTATTTTCCTGTGTCGTTTGCATTTGGTATATTTTCTGTTGAAAACGGTCTTTCTGTATTGCAGGCGGTTTTAATCTCTCTTACAAATTTAACATCGGCGGGGCAATTGGCTGCAGTCCCTATAATGGTCGGAGGCGGAACTGTCGTAGAGCTTATTTTAGCACAGCTTGTTATAAATTCAAGGTATTCTCTTATGTCCGTTTCACTTTCGCAGAAGCTCGGAAAAAGTGTTAAACTCTTAGACAGATTTTTAATTGCTTTCGGTAATACAGATGAAATTTTTGCCGTGGCTTCTTCTAACAAAGAGTATGTAGGCAGAAAATATATGTACGGACTCATTCTGACACCTGTTACAGGCTGGGTTTCAGGAACTCTTGCAGGTGCAGTTGCGGGTAATATTTTGCCTGATATTGTAACCTCTGCCTTAGGTCTTGCAATTTACGGAATGTTTGTAGCGATAGTGGTACCTGTTATAAAAGAAGAAAAGTGGACTGCGCTTTGTGTTGCACTTTCTGTAGTGTTAAGCTGTATTTTTTATTACGCACCTGTGTTAAAAGAAATACCTACAGGCTTCACTGTTATAATATGTTCGGTTTTAGCAAGTGCTCTGTTTGCTCTTGTAAAGCCAATTACAATTGAAGAAATAAAAAAAGAGGTGACTGACAATGGATAACACCAAATTTTTTATTTACCTTATTGCTATGGCAGGAGTTACATATCTTGTAAGAATGGTTCCTTTAGTGCTTGTGAACAAGCCTATAAAAAATAAGTTTATTCTGTCATTTCTTTATTACGTACCATACACCGTTTTAAGTGTAATGACAATTCCCGCGTGCTTTTATGCAACAAATTCATATATAAGTGCAGTCGTGGGATTTTTAGTTGCTGTGGTTGCTGCCTTGTTTAAAAGAAGCCTTGTTCAGGTTGCAGTATTTTCGTGTGTGGCGGTATTTGTGACTGAAGTTTTTTTGAATTATGTGTGATGGATTTTATCGCTTTCACAAATGATGAATTATGAGTGCAGAATGATGAATTTCGGAAATGCTTCGCGTTTGGATTATAATTGAATAACGGAATAAACAAAGCTCTATCATTTAAACAACATGAAAATGATAGAGCTTGTTTCATTATTAAAATAAAATTTATGACCACAGGTCCCATAATTCATAATTTTTACAATGCCGACTACAGGTTATATAACAATCTCTTTGTGTCTTGTTACATGGCAACCTACATTTACTGCAACGGGAAGCCCTGCAATGTGTGTCGGTGCAGTTTCAATGTTAACCTTTAATGCGGTAATATCGCCGCCAAAGCCTTGTGCACCTATATTTAATTTGTTTATTTCAGTCAGCATTTTTTCCTCTAATGACTTGTAGTATTCATCAGGATTAGAAACAGAAACATCGCGTGATAATGCCTTTTTGGAAAGAATTGCACAGCCTTCAAAATCGCTTCCTATTCCTACACCTAAAACAACAGGAGGACAAGGGTTTGCATCTGCAGTTCTGACTACATCTGTAACGAAGCTTATAATATCTTCTTCTGTTGCAGAGGGTGTGAACATTTTAATACGGCTCATATTTTCACTGCCGAAGCCTTTTGGCGCCGCAGTAAGTTTTACCTTATCGCCTTCAACAATTGAGTAGTGAACAAGTGCAGGGGTGTTGTCATTGGTGTTACCGCGATGTATAGGGTCCATCACAATAGAACAACGCATTTTACCGTCAAGGTATGCCTTTCTGACACCGCTGTTAATAGCATCGTTTAAGCTACCGTTTATAAAATGAACATCTTGTCCTATTTCAATGAAGAGTACTGCCATTCCTGTATCCTGGCAAATAGGAATATCGTTTTCACGCGCAATAGCTAAGTTTTTGCACATATCACAAAAAATGCTTTTTGCGGTTTCATTTGTTTCTTTATCTTTTGAGGTTTTTATTAATTCCTCAAGGGATTGGGGTAATACTGCATTAGCAGAAATAAATAAGTCTTCTACCGATTTTTCTATTATTGAAACATCAATTTCTCTCATTGTCAGTCTCCCATAAATATCTAAAAAGGGGTTGTAAAAAAACAAAAGTTTTTTTACAGCCGTTTTGGTTTTGTTTAAAATTCGGAAAATTAGCCTCGTTGATTGCCACCGCGACGAGGTGTCGAAGTTCCTCTTTTAGCAGCGGTATTTTTCTTTAAATCACTCATTCGCTCGTCACTCTTTGTTTTAAAACGAGCTAACATATCTTCAAATGACATATTTTCAGGTTCATTTTTAGGAGTGCCGGTCCAAACAGGCGGCTGATTTCTTTTTGGTTTGTCTCCGTAAGTCTTTTTAGGAGCAGGAGTCTCTTCTGCAGGAAGAGCTTTTTTTATAGAAAGAGCAATTTTACCCTTTTCATTAATGTCTATAACCTTAACCTTAACCTCTTGGTTTTCAGATAATTTTTCGTGAATATCTTTAATATAAGTATTTGAAACTTCAGAAATATGTACCATACCTGTTGATTTGTCAGGAAGCTCAACAAAAGCTCCGAAGTTTGTGATGCCGGTAACCTTACCGTCTAAAATTTCGCCGATTTCTACTGCCATGAAAGACTTACCTCGTTTTAAAAAATTTAATGTGCTTGAAGCAAGATTGAAGATCTTACTCAGTTTTACCCGGAGTTATGTCGATGTAAACGCGCTCGTCGGTTTTGACATATCCGTTTTCTCGGGCATATTTTTCTGCAAGGGCTGCTTCATCGTTTTCATCGATGGTCTTTTTCAATTCTTCGTTTTGAGCTACTTGTTGTTCGTATTGTTCAACAAGAGCATTAAGCTCTGCTTCTTTTTCGCTAATTTCTTTTTTTACAGAGAAAAAAGAAACTGCGAAGTAAATAGCAACAGCAGTGAAAAGAACAGCTAAAATTACACTTACACGTTTACTTTTTTTGCTGAGCTTTTTCTTTTTCATTACTGCGACCACCTTTTTTTAAAACATTCCGTTGCTTAATAAATATACCTAATAAATTATACACATATAATCTGAGTTTTGGCAAGTGTTTTTTTCGATTTTTCTCAGTTTTTTTCTTAAGTTTTTCAAAAAAACTGCAAATTTTCGTTTTTAATTTGGAAAACAGCCTGAAAATCAATAAAAAAGGCGCTGTTACGACTTTGAAAATAAAGCTGAAAATTTTA
>JAFVWD010000078.1 GCA_017501865.1 Clostridia bacterium
AGCCAACTAGCCAACTAGCCATACTAGCCACACTTTCAATTTTCAAGTCGATATTTAATAAATACAAACCACCCAAAGTTTTCAGGTGGTTTGTTTTGCTAACGAAAAATATTTAATTTATTATCCAAAATATCTCTTTAAGAGACCTTCGAATGCTTTACCGTGTCTTGCTTCGTCACGAGCCATTTCATGAACTGTGTCGTGGATAGCGTCAAGGTTTTGTTCTTTAGCCATTTTAGCAAGTTCGAATTTACCTAAAGTTGCACCGTTTTCAGCTTCAACTCTCATTTCAAGGTTTTTCTTTGTTGAATCTGTAACGAGTTCACCTAAGAGTTCAGCAAATTTTGCAGCGTGTTCTGCTTCTTCGTAAGCAGCTTTTTCCCAGTAAAGACCAATTTCTGGGTAGCCTTCTCTATGAGCAACTCTAGCCATTGCAAGGTACATACCAACTTCTGTGCATTCGCCGTTAAAGTTTGCACGAAGACCTTCAAGAATTTCTTCGCTTACACCCTTAGCAACACCTAAAACGTGCTCTGCTGCCCAAGTCATTTCTTCATCTTTTACCTCTACAAATTTTTCTGCAGGTGCTTTACAAAGTGGGCAAGCCTCCGGTGCTGTTTCACTCTCAACTATCTGACCGCATACTAAACATTTCCATTTTTTCATAATTAAAAACTCCTTCATGTAAATATATTATAGGTTTAAACCTATGTATTTCGGCATTCTTTACAGATACCGTAATAAACTGTTTTTTGCGACTCTATCTTAAAGCCTGTGGAAGAGAAAACATCCGGTACGTCTGTTTTCATAAATACATCTGTAATATTACAACAGCTTTTACAAAGCAGATGAATATGCTCTGTAAGATTACCCTCATAATGAACCTTTTTATCACTTGTTTCTACAACCGTAATAAAACCTTCATCTACAAGCTGAGCAAGATTTCTGTACACTGTACCCAGGCTTATATTAGGTATTGACAATTTTACTGCTTCATAAACCATATCTGCCGTAGGATGTTCGGTGGAGCATTTAACATAATCAAGAATTGCATCTCTTTGCTTCGATTTTCTCATCTGCTCACCTCTTTTTCGTAAGTAGTAATAATTACTGTTATCAATATAACAGACTTTTTTTAATTTGTCAATACATTTTCAAAAATTTTTTTGAAATAATTTTAAAAGCTCGATGTGCTCATTATAATCTTCACACAGACTAACATAAAATGCTTTTGTTTCTTCATTGAGCATCAGAAATTTTCCCACCCTTTTTAATTTGCGTAAAAAACTCTTGTTGTATTCATACTCACCATTCACAAGCGGACAAACTGCTCTGAAATCTTTTACTGCTTTTATACTTTCTTTTCCGTTTTCTTCAATTATTAACGGAAAAAGAGGATAAATCCTGCATGATAACGGTCTTTTATTTCTGTCACACGTACCTGAGCACACCGCTATTTTGTCTCCGTTTGCTGTTTCCTTTATGGTTATTTCTTTATCTATTAAATTTTCCTCACCCGGAAAAAGCAACATTCCGGTATTGCTGTCTCCATTACAACAGCTGCTTTTACAAATTTTTCCGCAATCAAAGCTGAGCGGTGTCTCTCTTCTTAACAAAGAATAACAGCTCAAAATAACATTTTCCTTTTTCATAAAATTAAAACCTTTCGTTTATTTTTTGAATTTATGTGCATAATAAATTCAAGGAGGTGTTTGACTATGAATAGCAACAGAAACAATTCTATAGGTTGCACAGTTGACACTTGTAAATATCATTGCAAAGATGCTAACTACTGTTCAAAAAATGCTATTGAAGTAAGTGCTTGTAACTGTAGCGCAAAAACAAGCGACAACACTTGTTGCCAATCTTTTGAGCCTAAAGCCTACTAATTAAAAATCGGCAGATTATTCAATTGTGAACAATCTGCCGATCTCTTTTTTAAGGGCAATCTGTTTCTAAGCCTTCGGTATTTTTGCTTATTACATATTTACCAAACGACGGTTTACCTCTATACACATTATCTCTCATTCTAACATTACGTGTTGAGTTTACATTTAAAGCAGGAATACCGTTCAGCACAAAAAGATTATTATCAATAAACACATTTTCGTGTACATAAGAACTGAATCTTCTGTTTTCGGGTAATATAAGTATTGCATTTTCTTCGCAATTCATAAAAGCATTACCGCGAATCATAGCGCTTTTGACTGCACCGCTTTCGAACCAGGTAAGTGCATCGTTCGAAATATGAATACCACTTAACCCTGTATTTAAAAATTTATTATTCTCAATGAGTATTCTGCCGCGAGTTGTAGCCAGCACCCCGCGTGAGGCAACCCTGTTTATTGTATTTTCCGAAAATTCAAAATCGGGACAAGCAGAAACATCCTCCAAAACAGTTCCGACAGTTACCGGATTGTTGCGTGTTGAAAGCTTCAGCCTGATGTTGTACTTATCAATCATTTCACTCTGAAGAATTTTCGAAGTACCAAGCTCGGCAAGAGTTTTCGGCTCAATGAAGGCAATGGTGTCATTTACCCTGAGAGGGTTAAAACCGAAGGTCCTCTTGTGGGGGAAATTAACCGTTATTGTGTCACCCTCGCTCTCAGCTATTTTAAAATAAATTCCGTGAACATTACAACAATCATCACTTGAAGAGTTGAAATTTGAATTTTTTACACTCACCGTTCCGCGACACATACACACGTGAACAAAATCTGCAAGCGAGCTAAAATCGACCTCTGTACCATCTCTCGGAGAAAAATCAATTTTATCAAGATATATATTTTCAGAGTTCTGTGCAACAAATGCAAGTGAATAATTAAACCTTTGTGTCACATTCTCAAGACGTATATTTTTACTGCCGTCTACAAATATTCCCACATTTTTCCTGACCTTCGGAAAAACATAGAACACCTGACCTACCTCAAAATCTTTCGGAACTATATACCTCGCCTTGAAAATACGCGGTGCAATTTCTTTAATTGAAGAAACACCAAAAAACGGGTGTGCACCGTTTTTAGTTACATGGTTATAATTTGACGGCTTTGCAGTAGGAATCCAACCGCCTGTATTTTTATGCTCTGTAAAGCCTAATTTATAATCTGTACCATACCAGAAGTACTCACCGTTTTCTTCCTTGTAATTGCTTGTTTCATCTATTTTAAATGTAACATATAACGGAGATGATTTAAA
>JAFVWD010000079.1 GCA_017501865.1 Clostridia bacterium
CATTGTATCTTCAGCTAAATGTTTTGTATCCTTAAGGCTACCTGAAGTCATTGCTTTATAATCTGTTGAACCTTCTTTTACATTCATATCTGCTGTAAATACAACCGGCAAATCGGTGTACTCATCTGCTTTTGAAAGAATTAAATCCACACTGTTAGCACGTGCAGAAATACCGATATGATCAAAGTGGGAGTTCAAATGAACGTATCTCTGCCCTGTAGTTTTATTTTCTAAAACAGCCCATGTACAAATTCTGTTACAAGCAGCATCCCAACCCCGCGAAACTTCATCAGGAGTTTCTGAAAGCCAGAATGTACCGCTATCAATAAGGTTGTATTTATCCTTTAAATAGAAGATTGCTGAATATTCACCCTTATTTGCACCGTCATCGCGTCCGACACCAACAAAGCTGTATTTCTCCAATGTTTCCTGCAATGTCTCCATCCATTCGGGAGTGGCTTCCTGAACACCAACAGAATCCGCCTCACTTTTTACAATTGTTTCTGTTACAATGTCAATTCTGTCTTCCCAAGAGTCTCTGCCTACATTAGTACAACGTATATTGAAGGACATAACTCTTACAATTTCCTGATTGCCTTTATTGTTAAAATCCTGAACAGTTGCAGGCCATTCTTGTCTTGTTGCAAGTCCTACAAGCGAAGTAAGAGTTGTAATCAATGACATTAAAAAAGAAAAAAGTTTTGATACATCAAACATAATTTTACCTCTCTTTACAAGAAATGTTAATATTATAAACTGTTCTGATTAAAAAGGCAACACTAAATCTTCATAATCTTTTAAAAAGCTGCTGAATAACTCAAGCATTATTTCTGTACCGCCATGATTGTTACTTTCGCAGTTTGCAACGAGTAACGGTTCGTGAAGACTAAGTCTCAGAAGAATCCAACCGGCACCGTTATTTTTATCGAAATTAACCTTTACGCCCTCAAAATTCATTATTGCACAGCTTAAGCCATCGGTAGAATCAGCAAAATCTCTGAATGCATCAATAACAGAATTGCCGTAAGCAATAAAATCATCTCTATTAATTTTAATTCTTAATTCTTTTTCTTCTGCCGGCATTTTCATTGGTCTCAACAAATCATCAATAGTCTTACCCTCTTTTTGCAAAGCTGCCGCAAGAATAACAATTCTTGTCGCAAGGTAAGCACCATCATCAAGGAAATAGTTATCTTTAAATGCTGCATGACCGGAAGTCTCAATAGCTAACGGTGCAACGTTGCCTTCATCAAATGTAAGACGTTTCGCTTCATCAATTACATTTTTATAACCACGCTTGAATCTGCGATGTATTCCACCCAAGTTTTTTTCAATAAATTCAGTAAGACCGTCAGAGGTTACTGAATCTGTAACAATAATACCACCGGGGGTGTCGCTTAACGCGATATAAGAAGCAAGAGCAACCAAACGGTTGCGATTAATAGGAACACCGCCTTTTCCCACACAGGCAGATCTGTCACAATCAGTATCAAAGATAATTCCGAGATCAGCATCAGCTGCAACAGTTGCTTCAGAGATTGAATTCATAGCGGCTACATTTTCAGGGTTCGGCTGATGTGTCGGAAACCTTCCGTCAGGGCTGACTGCAACACTACCGGAAGTGTCAGCACCTAATGGCTCAAGAACCTCAGTAATATAAAACTCGCCCACACCGTTACTCGGGTCAACAACAATTTTCAAGCCCTTTAAAGGCTTTTCATAATCGTCTGCATTAACCCCTTTTTTTATCATATTCCTTAAGCCTTCACAATAAGTTTCCATATTGTTAAGCTTATTTATATTTCCAGCACATTTACTTCCGTTCCACTGCTTAACAGAAGCACGCGAAAGTATCGCTTTTACATCTTCGCCGGAATATCCGCCTTCTGCAGTAAAGAACTTCAAACCATTCATTTCCATAGGTAAATGACTTGCAGTAATTTCAATAGCAGCATCCATATTATGATTAATAATTGACATAAACATTGACGGAGTTGAAGAAAGACCGCAGTCGTACACCTCAAAGCCCATTGCAGACAATACATTTGCAACTATCATTTTAATCGAGCGCGAAGAAATTCTGGGGTCATAGCCAATTGCAACCTTAACATCCTCGAATTTACTGATTTTTTGTTGCAGCAAAGTGCCGAAAGCATAAGTTATAGCCTGTAAGCGCTCTGCAGTAAGGTCAATAGGCTTACCATTGGTAGAAAATGCTGTTCCGCGAATGTCAGTTCCGCTTTTCAAATACATAATATCATCCATAAACGTCTCTCCTCCCTGCTACATAAGTAACTCTTTCTGTTTTTTGGTCAGGTTCTTCAAATGAAGATTCTGCATAACGCGACAAAACCTTAAACCCTGCATTTTCAACCGCAAAAGTCAGTTCTTCATCTGAATATGCTTTTTCCTTAAAATTCTCTCCGCACCTGAAATAGTTATTCCCTTGTTTTACAAAAAAATCAAGATTTATTGTTACTGTGATTTTATCTTCAGAAAGTGTGTTTCTCCATGCACAAAAAACATTTTTTTCGTCATAAACAAAAATATTATTTGCTAATACCATTTGATGTTTATAAAGTGTATTAGCATCAAAAATAATAATTCCGTCATCATCAATAAAATTTTTAAGTCTCAGAAATGTTTCTTTTACAAGCTCATAATCTGTAAGATGGTTAATACTGTCAAGTGAGCAAACAACTGCCCTTACGGAGCCATAGAGATCAGTTTCTTCCATCCGCTGACAAAGAAACATAATACTCTGCTCTTCCTCTAAAGCTTTATTCTGTGCTTCTGAAAGCATATC
>JAFVWD010000080.1 GCA_017501865.1 Clostridia bacterium
ATCTCATAGCTTCTCCTTTTTGCAATTAAAGTCATCGTGTTCCTGTCCAGAATAAATGGTCTTTAATAAGAATTGCTCTGCAAGGAGCAGCCTCTACCCCACTTATTTTGAGCGGTTGCGCCATTAAAAAGTATTTTCCCGGCTCAACCTTTGATAAATCAAGACCTTCTAAAATTGCAATATTCTCTGAAAGTAATGCTCTGTGGATTTGCTCATTTGTTCCGCTTATTCCTATAGACTGCGAGTCTGTACCAACTAATTTCACACCGGAGTCAGCAAAATAATACGCACTGCTTTCCATAAGATATGAATTACCGTTTCCTTTAATCAGAACTCTTTCTGCAGTCTGCCATGGAAAATTATCTTCAGCAAATGCTCCCGTAACAGGTCCCGGAGGTGCTTCCACCACTACGCATTCACCCACGAACATTTCTAACGGCATTTCATCAATTGAACTTCCTCCGTTCATAAAATGAAGCGGTGCATCTATATGAGTTGCGGTATGAAGACAGGTATAAAATGCATTCAAATTACATTTTTCTCCTGATTTCATAGATTTTATTTCATCCAAATACCCCTCCGGTTCTCCCAGGTAAACAGGTGTTTTCAAAATATCTCTTGAAATATCTACGATTTCCATTTTTCGCACCTCAATTTTCAAACTTGTTTAAAACTTAAAAATATTATTAATATCCTCTTGTGTCATTCCTGAAAAATCAGCTGTAGCAACTGCATTCATACTATTTTTGACAACAATTTTGAAAAACTCCTCAGAAAATTCTTCAAGCGAAATTTCTTCCTCGGTTCCATCACTCATATTTTTGAGTCTTGCTTTATTTTCCTGAAGCTCATTATCACCTATAACAACAGTATACTCTGCGCCTATTTTGTTAGAATATTTCATTTGTGCTTTAATTGACCTTCCTACAGTATCAACGGAAACACTATAGCCCTCACTTCTTAAATCGGAGGATATCTCAAGCGCTTTTAAAACTGCATTTTCACCTGCGGTAACAATTGAAAGATTATATTTAGGTGCTTCAGGGAATTGAATTTCTGCACCTTCCATTATAAGAACAAGTCTTTCAAGTCCCATACCAAAACCACAGGCAGGAATTGCGCTTCCGCCCAATTCTTCTATAAGTCCGTCATACCTGCCGCCACCGCAAACTACGAGTCCTTCTGTCTTTTCATATTTTGAAACAAATTCAAAAACTGTTCTTGTGTAATAATCAAGTCCGCGCACAATCTGCGGATTAACCTTATACTCAATACCCATAGTGTCAAGATATTTTTGAAGTGACTCAAAATGCTCACGGCAATCATCACAAATAAAATCTAACACAACAGGTGCATTTTCTGCAACCTTTGAGCAAACAGGACTTTTACAGTCAAGTATTCTCATAGGATTCCTGTCAAGTCTTGAAAGACAGGTTTCACAAAGCTCGCCCTTCTTATTTTCAAAATAATCCTTAAGTGCCTGTGTGTATTTTTTTCTGCACTCAGGACAGCCTATTGAATTAATTTCAAGAGCAACTTTATCAATACCCAAATAATTCAAATATGTTGATGCAAGTGAAATAATCTCCGCATCCTGAACCGCTGTACCTGCACCAAAGGCTTCAACACCGAACTGATGAAATTCACGGAGTCTGCCTGCCTGTGGCTTCTCATAACGGTAGCAGGATGTCAAATAACATATTTTCTGCGGTAAAGGCTCATTAAAAAGACCGTGTTCAAGAAATGCTCTTACAGCACCCGCAGTACCTTCAGGGCGCAAAGTAATAGAACGGTCACCCTTGTCGTTAAAGGTATACATTTCCTTCTGAACTACATCTGTAGTTTCACCTACTGAACAATCAAAAAGCTCTGTGTACTCAAATACAGGGGTACGCATTTCCAAAAAGCCGAAGCTTTTTGCTGTATCAATAGCAGCCTGCTCAACGTACTGGTATTTATGTGACTCTGACGGTAAAACGTCATTTGTACCTTTAATTGCTTTTACACTAAATGCCATTTTTATTCCTACCTTTTATCTGAATAAAATTCAAAAATCGGGAGCATAAATAACAGCGCCCGACTTTCAACTCAATAATTTATCTTGCTTTCGGATTAACAATATCACGCCAATCAAGATCGCCACGTTCAAGACTGTGAATAAGTGCTTCTGCAGTAGCAATGTTTGTTGCAACCGGAATATTATGTACGTCACAAAGTCTTAAAATATTATTTTCATTCGGCTCACCCGGATTTGGTGAAATAGGGTCTCTGAACAAAAGAAGAACGTCAATTTCATCACATGCAATTCTTGAACCGATTTGTTGGTCTCCGCCTTGTTGACCGCTTAAATATTTTTCAATTTCCAAGCCTGTCGCTTCAGAAACTAATTTACCTGTTGTGCCTGTTGCAGAAAGTGTATGTTTACTCAAAATTCCACAGTATGCAATACAAAACTGTGTCATAAGCTCTTTTTTTGAGTCGTGCGCCATCAATGCTATGTTCATACATCCGTCCTCCTTATTTTTTAAATTTTATATTTCTATTGTAGCAGAAAAAACTTCTTTTTTCAATATAAAAAAATCAACTTTTACAATATTTTGTAATTTTTTGTATTATGAATTTAAAAGTTTAAAATTCTTTTTATTTGCATTGTATAAATTTTTATACACTTCGTAGTATTTGTCATAAACCTTCTTTTTCTCACTATCAGGAGTAAAGCTTTTACTTACAGGTATCATCTTTTTTGCATCCTCTATAGAATCACAAATACCTAAACCAACCGCAACAAGAACGGTTGCGCCCATAGCTCCTACATTCTGCGGCTCACTTACCGTTTCTACAGTTTTACCCGTACAGTCTGCCAATATCTGGCAGGTAAGGTCAGAAAGCGCACCACCACCAACAAAACGGATTTTTTCAGATGTTTTAATCTTTTTCTCTTCTGTTTCAATAAACCATCTTAAATGATAGCAAACACCCTCTAAAACAGCACGAATCATTTCTCTTTTACCTGTTTCAAGGCTTAAATTAAAGAACATTCCGCGTGCGTTAGGATCTTCAAACGGGCAACGGTTTCCGTGAAGCCATGGAGTAAATATTACTCCGTTTGAGCCTGCCGGTATTTCGCTTACTACCTCTGTCATATAGTCGTACAGACTTGTATATTTTTTCTCATATCCGTCTGTTATATTCTTTTTTTCAAGATAAATATCAATTTCATCAAGCGCCAGATGGTCTTTCACCCATTCAAGACATTTACCTGCAGTTTCAAGCTCTGCAAAATAATTATATTTACCGTCCTCAGCTCCTACTACTGCTGCAATCATAGCAGAGGCATCTACTATACTCTTAGGAACTACGGTTGAAACCCAGCCTGAGGTGCCGCTGTAAACGTGTGTATCTCCCAAAGAGACAGAGCCTGCACCCACACCTATAAGAGATGCATCGCCACCACCGCCGAAAACCGCAGTACCTTCTTTAAGCCCTAACTCTTCTGCCGCTTTTTTTGTTAATGTGCCAACCTTATCTGAAGATGCCTTAATTTCAGGAAGATGCTCAAAATTAACCTTGAGCATATTGCACATTGTTTTGCTGAAGCATTTTTTCTTAATATCATAAAGCTCGGTTGCAAATGCAGAGTCGTGAGTCATACAAAACTCACCTGTCATACGTGCAATAAAATACTCTTTTACATCTAACCATTTATGTACTCTTTTGAAATTTTCAGGCTCGTGTTTTTCCACCCACTTATACTTCCATACAGGATCTTTTACAGATGCAGCAACAGCACCTGTAATTTTGAGGGAAACTAAAAGTTTCGGAACATTTGCACCGGCGATTTTAAATCCGTGGGCAATCCCTTCTTTCAACTCTTCACGTGCTCTTTGATCCATATAACTCATAGCACGCCTTACAGGGAGAGCATCTTTATCTACAAGAACAACACCCTGCATTTGTGAACAGAAAGAAATGCCGACAATATCTTCTGTACTGAGTCCGCTTTTTGAGAGCACCTTCTTTGTGGTACTGCACATAGCATCCCACCACTCATTAGGATCCTGTTCTGCACCGCCGTCAGGTAAAACGTATAATTTGTAACCTTCAGAAGCTGCCGCAACCAGGTTAAGATTTTCTGCCAATTCAAAAATACAGGTTTTTACACCTGTTGTACCGATATCATAAGCTATTGCGTATTTTTTTTCCATTTCTATCTCTCCAATAAAAGGTTTTTGTAAATTACCACCTATACTATTATGCAATACTTTTTGTAAATAATCAACATCTTTTTTCGTTTTTTTCTCTCGATTTTTAATCAAAATCACATTTTCAATAAAAATTTGAAATTTTTTTGATTTTTTTGTAAAAAAGGGGTTGACTTTTTTATTCAGTATTGATATAATACAAGCACTGTTTCAGAGGATATCAAAGTTCTCTGTAGTCGGTGTTGATGGCGTTGAGGGTCCACCCGTTCCCATTCCGAACACGGTAGTTAAGCTCAACAGTGCCGAAAATACTTAGTGGGAAGCCGCTCGGGAAGATAGGGCGATGCCGACACAAATGCCGGATAAAAATCCGGCTAATTTGCCTTAATAGCTCAGTTGGTAGAGCACTCGGCTGTTAACCGAGTTGTCGTAGGTTCGAGTCCTACTTGAGGCGCCAAAAAATTCCGTTCACGAAAGTGGACGGAATTTTTTACTTGTTCACTATTAACTATTCACTCTTCACTAAAATAGTTTTCGTGAACGGAATTTCAGGTAAGAAGTAAGAGTGAATAGTGAAGAGGTATATTGAAAAATGTAGTCAATATTGTTACAATATACCTGTGAAAGGCGGTAAGTATATGAAAGACAGTCCTTTAATTAATAAATCTAAAGCATTTGCACTTGAGGTTTTAAAGGTTTGTAAGGAATTACGAGCAACTAAGTGTGAAGGTGTATTGATAAATCAATTTATTCGTTCCGGTACAAGTATTGGTGCAAATATTCGTGAAGCTTTTTATGCACATAGTAAAGCGGATTTTGTATCAAAGTTGCAAATAGCTTTAAAAGAATGTTACGAAACAGAATATTGGATTGAGCTTTTAATAGATGGTGGATACTATAATAATAAAGAAATACAAGAAAAATGTATTGAAATCAAAAAAATATTAATATCATCTATTAACACCGCAAAAGAAAATATGAAATAAGTCAAATTTTAAGTAGTTTGTTTTTCGTTACCGAGACACATGATTGGGTTCCTTTTTTGAACCCATAAGAAAACCCTTGATTTTTCAAGGGTTTTCTTCATTTTTATCTTGATTTTTATAGTTTCGTCCCCTATAAACCCCTATTTAGAACTGATAGGACTCGAACCTATGACATTTTAACATAATAATTTGTTTTAGACCGATATTCTTTTATTTAGATTATCGGTTGTTTTATTTTCCTTTGATTGTTTAGATTTGCAGATATGAAAATTTCGGGATTATTGAATTCCTAAAAATCTTATGATAATATTTAAAATAGAAGGATGGGTGATTGTATGCAGTCTATGACCTCAAAAATCTTTATGGCAACTTTGCGTATAATTTTTCATTCTCCATTATTTGATAGTTCAAAATTATCTGACAATGCGGCAAAGCTGACAAAAGATAAAAAGTCAAGATATAAGCCATCAAAGAACTTTACATATACAAAGCATTCTGTTGAAGATGTTAAATACGAAAAGATTATTAATAAGAATTGCAATACAGAAAAAGTTATATTGATGATTCACGGTGGCGGATTCAAATTTGAACTGAATGATTTTTACCGCAAGCTTGCCGAGAAATATAGCAATACATTCTGTGGTGCAACTGTAATAAATGTTGACTACGGGAGATTCCCTGAGCATCAGCTCCCGTCACAGATGCACGATGTTGTGAAAATATATTTGCATTTATTAGATGAGGGAATAAACACTTCAGATATTATATTTATTGGTGACAGTGCAGGAGCCACATTGGCTATGACATCTTGCCTTTGGCTCAGAGATAATGATTATCCTTTACCCATACACATTGTTTGCTTTTCTTTATGGGCAGATGCAACCTCAAGCGGAGATTCTAAAATTACAAATGCATATACTGACCCGTTTTATGGAATTGCGAAGCACAAAAAAGTAGAAGATAATCTTCATTTATTAAGAAGAATATCAAAATATGTTCTGAATGTTGACAGGACCGACCCTTATATTTCACCCTTGTTCGGTAGCTTTGAAAACTTCCCGAAGGTTACATTGATATGCGGAACTGCAGAATTGGATGAGAGTGATAGTGACAGAGTGTATGCAAAAATGAAGGGTGCAAATGTAGATGTAGAACTTCATAAATTTGAAGGTATGTGCCATTGCTTTCAGTTGTTTTCATTTTTGCCTGAAAGCAAAACAGCATACCAAATTGTCAAAAGAAGAATTACGGAGGAATAACAATGAAAATTCTCGATAATGGCAACAAACAAATATTACCCATTTTACCAGAGATTATTTCAAAAGAATTGGGTAAGAATGCCGATAAGTTTAAGTTTATTGGTGGCGGTAGTTTTGGCAGAGTTTATAGAGCTGTGCTTTCCGATGGAAAAACTATTGCTATAAAAGCCTACCGAGTACAGGGTTCGCAATATGAAGAAGCAGAACAGCTTAAAATTTTGTCAAGGAACACCAGTGTAAAAATGCCTGAGGTTCTTTTTACGTATGAGGATGAAAATACAGCAATTTTAGCTATGAGCTTTGTAGACGGACAGAATGTATTAAACCCAATATTCTTGCTAAAAAGCAAAGAGCAGAAACAGAAATTTGCTCAAGATGTTGTTTCAGGTATGTTCCAGTGGCACAACGTAACAAACGACAGATTTGGTTCTTTGGGAAATCCTGTTTATGATAG
>JAFVWD010000081.1 GCA_017501865.1 Clostridia bacterium
CCCTTCAAGAAAATGATCGATTTTTGTGTTCCAGTCAGCACTTTTGTAAGGCTCTTTGGAAAATGTTGAGGAATTCATATGGTCGGTTACGACAATTCCTTTGTAATTAGTGGTAAGGTACAGTTCTGCAATCTGTTTTGCAGGAATGTTGGCACATCGGCTTACTTCATCTGTGTGTAAGTGCATTTCAAATAAAAAACTCATAATAAAACTCTTTTCTTTGTTTTTAAAAATTATATATCTTTTTTGAACTAATGTCTATACAAACTATTGAAAATTTATGTTATTTTAGGTATTATATAAGTGTATAATTTTTTACGGAGGTTTTGTTATGAAAAAGGTAAAAGCAGCAATTATAGGTACAGGCGGAATAAGTAACGAGCATATTCAGGGTTACTTGAAAAATGAAAATGTTGAGCTCTATGCTTTTTGTGATATAAATGAAAAACAACTTAATCTTATGGCTGAAAAGTATGGTGTTCCGAAGGAAAGATGCTTTTTGGATAAGGATGAAATGTTGAAGGCTCTTCCTGAAATTGATATAGTAAGTGTCTGCACATGGAACAGTGCACACGCAGAGTGTACTATTGCGGCACTTAATGCCGGTAAAAATGTTCTTTGCGAAAAGCCTATGGCTATGAATACAAAGCAGGCAGAAGAAATGCTTGAGGCTGCTAAGAAAAATAACAAGCTTTTGCAAATTGGTTTCGTAAGAAGATACGGTAACGATGCTGATGTAATGAAGGATTTTATTAATGCTGATTACTTCGGTGATATTTATTACGCGAAGGCTACATATTTAAGAAGAAACGGCAATCCCGGCGGATGGTTTGGCGATAAATCACGTTCAGGTGGCGGACCGCTTATTGATTTGGGTGTTCACGTAATCGATTTAGTTCGTTATCTTTGCGGTAACCCAAAGCCCGTTTCAGTTTACGGCGCTACATTCCAGAAGCTTTTCAACCGTCCTGACATAAAAGGCGGAAAGGGCTATACGTCCGTTTCTGCAGGCAATCAGGATATCTGCGATGTTGAAGATTTTGCAACTGCATTAATCCGTTTTGATAACGGTTTGGTTCTCTCGGTAGAAGCAAGCTTTTCACTTAATATTAAAAATCCTAAGGGTGATATTGAGTTTTTCGGAACAAAAGCAGGCGCAAAGCTCGACCCTGAGGTTGAAATATTTACAGATGAGCAGGGTTACCTTGTTAATGTTTCATTTGATAAAGAAACATCTCTGAGCTTTGACGGTCTTTTTGCAAGAGAAATAAATCATTTTGTAGATTGTTCAATGAATAATGTTCCGTGTATAGCACCTGCAGAAGATGGTGTGTGGCTTATGAGAATTTTAGATGCAATTTACGAGTCTGCAAAAACAGGGCACGAAGTAATAATTAAGTAAGGAAAATTTTATGAAGATATGTCAGAATTGCGGCAAGGTAGTTAACGAGGATTCGGCGGTTTTATGTCCTCATTGTGGTGAGGAAACTGCAAAGCCTAAAAAAGAGAAAAAGGCTAAAGAGGTAAAAGAAAAAAAGCCTGAAGAATCAAAGCCCAAAAAGAAAATGACAGTAAAAGCGAAAATTTTTCTTTTGGCAGGACTTGTAGCATTACTTATAGCTTCTGAAGTTGTGGCAGTTTCGGTTTTTGTCAAAACGAGTACAGGCAGTCATGAATTAGCTGCTTTGATTCCCGGTATTCAGTATGAGTGGTTCAAGCCGGAAAAATATCTTGGTAAAAAAAGCAAATGCGAATACAAATACTACGGCTGTGAAGAGACTTTTCAGTATTCAGTATCAGCTACTACCACCTCTGCACAGGTAAAGGATAACTGCATTGAAATCAAGCTTTATGAAATCTATAATATGAGTAGCTACGGTGAAAATAACCAAAATGACGATTATCCTCTTGAATTTAAGAGAAAGCTTACAAACGAAGCAATTGTAACGTGCACATTTGTGTCAGAAGAACAATTAAAATATTTTGACGATTATGAGCAGTACCGTATGAATTGCGACTGTGTAAAGACTTTGGGTGAAATATCTTATGACGGTGTACTTAAAATATATAACCTGTACGAAGAAATGAGTGAAAACTATAGAGGTTATTATTGCTATATTGATAATATAGAGGTTTACGCCACACCCGATGGGGATGATTACAGTGTGGGATACAGTGCAATGCTTGATTTGAATTTTGAAGCCTTCAGAATAAATGACAAAGGCGCTGTTGAATGCTTTGTAACAGAATATGACGGTGATGTATCATTTGTTCCTGTGAAAATGGGAGAAGATTCTGCAGCTCTTGCAGGTGAGGATATTATAATAGGCTATAGCAGAAAAGAGGAGAATAAATGAAAAAATGCGACAGTTGTGGTAAGATTATTACAAACGATAAAGAATTTATGTGTCCTTTTTGCGGTGCGGTGGCAAAAAAGCATTGTGACCACGAGACACATCTTAATAACAAGTATTATCGTTATAATGATTACAACGAATTAGACAAAGACGGTTCAATGAATGAAAAGGGATACACAGCAAAAAGAAGCGTTGAAGATTCACCTCGTTCTCCTGCCGGTTATAAAGATAACGTAAAAAAGCTTATGAAAAGCTTTTTAGGTTTTTTTGTTATTGTTATTTCTTTCAGTGTTGTTATGACAGTTCTTACTGTCAGTGATGACACAGTTGATGATACGTATGACTATGAAGAAATATATTCGGAAGATTTTCAGTTGGGACCTTATGATACTTATTTAGAGGAGTTTGTTCCTGATGAGTTGATTGATAACAGTAATACGGAAGCTTCGTTAACACATTACAAAGCAGGGCTTCAGTGCGATGAAATTCATCTTAATGAAGAAGAGGATACACTCGATATTACTTTTACAACTATGTATTATAGTAATATTTCTTCCGATGATGAATATACATATTCAGAATCAACAGATGATGTTGATTTGTCAGGCTCAGTTTCGGCAAAAGCTTTTTACATTTTAAGAAGAGAGCTTGATTTAGCACCGGAGTCACCTGAATTTTATGAACAACGTACTTTAGATTTGAAGGGTGAGTTAACCTCTGACGGTAAGTTAAGATTTTTCGGTGTTCCGAGTGGTCTTGCATCATTTGGTGAGCCTGTATTTATAGTGATTCCGCATATTGTTGTGAACGGGGCTGAAAACAACCCGATTTGTTCAAGTGTTGAGCTCGTTTTTGATACAATAGGCTACAGTGACGGTATTGTAAA
>JAFVWD010000082.1 GCA_017501865.1 Clostridia bacterium
TAAGAATCATATAGTTGGTTGGCGCCCAAACACCACCGCACCAATATCCACCTGTACTCTCATAATTTTTATGCGATTTTGCAAGACACGGAACTCTGTTAGGTGTTTTAAAGAGCTTTTCATCATTCAGATTAGCAATAAACCTTTCTGCTCTTTCTTGCGGAACTGTTTCTGCAAGAAGATTCCAGAATGAACCTGCATGGTGCACATAATTAAATTCACCTGTTTTCCAGAGGTCATAGTAAAAAGCTGTTTCCTCATCCCAAAGCTTTTCATTAATCACTTTATAAAGAAGCTTTGCTTCATCATCAAGTTCTTTAATATACTGAGTACAGCCTAAAGTCTTTGCCATATTAATCAATACTCTGCAATCATAAAGACTCTGTGCACAAGCATCAACCCATATCATATGACCGTGGCTGAACGGCTCTGAATAGCCTTCCTGCTGACGTGGTAAATTATCCATTCCGCAACCCCAGCCACTTGAAAAATATGTACCATCCGGCCAAGTATGCGTCTCCTTTAAAAATCTATGATATGAAAGCAACACCGGAAAAACTCTTTCAAGCCTTTCCTTGTCTCCGAAATTCAAAAAGTACTCCCACTCACACCAAGACATAATTTCCGGTCCTGTTGCTGACGGGTCCCAACGAGTAAACATATCAAGACCGGTAACAGCATCTATCTGACGGCATATAAATCCATCATCGTGCTGATGTGAATAAAAATTATCAAGTGTTCCCTGAAATTTAAAAATTCTGTCAGCATATTTACCAAACATCAACATAAAAACAGAATCCCACATAAATGTACAGCCATCAAAGGCTGTATCAATGAAATTTGAAACAAATCCTGTATTTTCATGCGGTTTTCTTAAATTTTTAAACGCAAGCTCCCATGCCTTCCAATAGCAATCAATATAATCCTTGTGGTTTTCCCACATTGGCTTAGGAAGCTTGTCTTTAGAATCGCAAAAAAGCGGTAAATCATCTGTGCTCATTGGTTGATTGACAAAACTATTCTCTATAACAGGAATAAATTCATCAAGTATAGTCATTTCACTTTCTTTATCAAAACCCATAAAATAAAACTCCAATAATTATAATCTGACATTAATATTATTATCTTTTAAAAGTTTTTTCAAGTCATTAATCTCAACTTCTCCAAAGTGGAAGATTGAAGCCGCAAGACCTGCATCGATTGTTGGAATTGAATTAAACAGCTTTATAAAATCTTCACTACATCCGGCACCGCCTGAAGCAATAACAGGAACATTTACAACCTCACAAACAGCTTGAAGCATTTCAATGTCAAAACCGTTTTTAACTCCATCTGTATCAATTGAATTAACAACAATCTCTCCGGCGCCATTACTTACACCTTGTTTTATCCATTCAATTGCATTAATACCTGTATCTTCTCTGCCACCCTTGGCAAAAAGACGAAATCCCCCATCAACACGTTTAACATCGCAAGAAAGAACAACGCATTGATCACCATATTTTAAGGATGCTTCTCTTATTAACCCGGGATTTTTTATAGCACCTGAATTAACACTAACCTTATCGGCACCGCATTTTAAAACACGATCAAAATCATCGAGAGAATTTATACCTCCACCTACAGTAAGAGGAATAAAAATTTTGGAAGCTACTTCTGTTAAAATATCTGTAAAAAGCTCTCTGCCTTCAAAAGAAGCGGTTATATCATAAAATACGAGCTCATCGGCACCGGCTTTACTGTAATACTCGGCAAGCTCAACAGGAGAAGAAACATCAGAAAGCCCTGAAAAATTAACACCTTTGACAACGCGTCCGTTTTTAACATCGAGACACGGAATAATTCTTTTTGTAATCATTTCGCCACCTCAATTGCTTTTTTCAGGTCGATAGCACCTGTATAATATGCCTTTCCGATAATAGCGCCGTATAAATCCATTTGTCTGAGAGCTTCAATATCTGACAAATCTGTAACACCGCCTGAAGCTGTAATATCAATAGAATATTTTTCAGAAAGCTCCTTATAAAGAGAACGATTAACACCTTTCATAGCACCGTCTTTTGAAATATCAGTACAAATAACGGTAGTAACGCCAAGAGAAGTCATTTTTACAAAAAATTCTTCTGCTGTATATTGAGATTTTTCAACCCAACCCTTAATTGCTACATAACCGTCAAGTAAATCTATACCAACAGCAATTTTGCCCGGTTCAGGATATTTCTTCAAAGCAGCTTTTAAAAATGCTTCATCGGTAACGGCCGCAGTTCCTATAATCACTCTGTCAAGTCCGGCATTCAAGTATGTATCCACAGTCTCCATAGAACGGATACCACCGCCAATTTCAGTAAAAAGATTTGTATTTTCAACAATTCTTTTAATTACATTAATATTTGGTGTAGTACCAAATTTGGCACCCTCCAGGTCAACAAGATGAATATATTTTGCACCTGCATTTTCAAAATCTTTCGCAACTTCGAGCGGATTTTCATTATAAACAGTCATTTGGTTATAATCACCTTTAAAAAGACGGACTGCTTTTCCGTCGTAAAGGTCTATAGCAGGAAAAATATTCACTTAACAGTCCCCCATTTCACAAAATGATTTCAATATATTAAGACCAACATCACCGCTTTTTTCAGGGTGGAATTGGCACCCGTAAATGTTATCCTTCTGAACGGCAGCAGTTACATCAATACCGTACTCTGAAGTTGCAATAACACTTTCTTCACAATCTGCACCGTAGTAAGAGTGCACAAAGTAAACAAAATCCCCTTCATTTATATATTTAAACAAATCAGATTTCCCGTTTTTAAAATTAAGCGAATTCCAGCCGATATGAGGAATTTTCAGCTCAGACGGAATTTTACCCTCAAGAGGCATTATATTGCCTTTAATAAGCCCTAAACCCTCATATTCACCGTATTCAAAGCTTTTTTCAAATAACATCTGCATACCGAGACAAATTCCGAGTAATTTCTTTCCTTTTTCTGCCTCAGATTTTATAAGCTCAAAAAGTCCTGAATTTCGCAATTTTTCCTGTGCATCAGAAAAAGCTCCGACACCCGGAAGAATAATAGCAGAAGAATCAAGAATTTTTTGCTTGTCATTTGTAACAATTGTATCGGCACCTATGCTTCTGAGAGAGGAGCTGAGTGAAAAAAGATTGCCGACACCGTAATCAACAATACTAATCATTATAAAACACCCTTTGTTGATGGTAATTGGTCACTGAACTTTTCATCAACTGCAACTGCAGCTCTTAAAGTCCTTGCAAAAGATTTAAAAATACCTTCTGCTATATGGTGAGAATTTTCACCTGCAAGCTTTTTAATGTGCAAGGTTATTTCTGCACTTCTTACAAAAGCCATAAAGAATTCTTCAACTAATTCCGAATCAAAATCACCTATTTTTTCTGAATTAAACAAAACATCAAAATTAAGGTAGCTTCTGCCGGAAATATCAACAGCAGTAAGTACGAGCGATTCATCCATAGGCAAAAAAGTATCAGCATAGCGGTTTATTCCCTTTTTGTCACCAAGTGCCTCGTTTAAAGCCTTGCCGAGAACTATGCCTATATCTTCAACTGTATGATGATAATCAACATTTATATCGCCATCACAAGCTACATCTAAATCAAACTTTGAATGTTTAGAAAAAAGTGTAAGCATATGGTCAAAAAAACCGCAACCTGTATTAATTTTACTCTCGCCTTTTCCGTCAAGATTCAGAGAAAGCTTAATTTTTGTCTCTTCCGTTTTTCGTGTAATTTCAGAGGTTCTCATTTTATTTCTCCTTTTATCTGAGTAATAGTTGAAACAAGCTTTTCCATTTGTTCCGGAGTACCTATTGTTATTCTGTTAAATTCCTTTATTTTTTCGTTATTAAAATGGCGAACCAAAATGCCCTTGCTTTTCAGGATAGTGTAAAGCTCTTGACCGCCTATAAAATCAGCCTTTGCAAAAATGAAATTTGCTTTTGACGGCAAAATTTCAAAGCCGAGTTTTTTCAGTTCATTAACAGTGTACTCACGCGTTGCAATAATTTTTTTTGCATTATCTTTGTAATAGTCATCGCTTTCTAAAGCCGCAACACCGGCTAAAAGTGTCAGACGATTTATACTGTAAGGGTTAGTGGAAAACTTAATTTTTTCAAGGTCTTTAATTATTTCCTTATCACCAATTGCAAAGCCGAGTCTTGCCCCTGCTAAGCTACGGGATTTTGAGTAAGTCATAACTACTAAAAGATTGTCATATTTTTTTGTTAATTCACAGGCAGATTCCGCACCGAAATCAACATAAGCTTCATCAATCAATACAACATTATCAGGGTTGGTTGAAACAATTTTTTCAACCTCGCTTAAAGTTAAGGCAATCCCTGTAGAAGCATTCGGATTTGCAATAACAATAA
>JAFVWD010000083.1 GCA_017501865.1 Clostridia bacterium
TCTTTGTTAATATCATAATCTACTGTTTCAAGCGGTTCGTCAATCTTTGAAGTAATTCTCAGCATATTTCTTGCATCATAAATATTAACAACACCATCTTCGTTAACATCTCCGCAATTCTGTTTTTCTAAAAAAGCCTTAGTATAGCCCTCAGTCAAAGCATTTTCGCCTTCCTGAGCTCCGGCATCTTCTGCAGCAAAAGCATTTACTGAGCTTGCACTTAACAAAAGAACTGCCGCTAATACAACTGAAAATATTTTTTTCATAGTTTATTCCTTCCTTAATATAGCTTTGTTTCGAGTTAGCCTCTTTTAAATGCCGCTTTTATAAATTTCATAGTCTGATTTACCAAAAAATCATCTTTTTCGTAAACATCCTCGCCGACATAAACCTTAAACCGTTCCCTGTAATAATCGCACGAGATTGAAAATTGAAGCATCATAAAAATATTGTTAAGCAAAAAGGCAAAAAATTCAGGAGATATATCTTCTCTTATATCACCTGTTTTCTGAGCCGATTTTATAACCTCTGTATAAACATTTGCTGAAATTGACTCAACCCTTTTTGCCAACATGCTTGAAAATTCTGTATTATTTCCTGTAGTAATTGAACAATAAAGCTTAATTAATTGCGGATGCTTTCTTGAAAATCGCAGAAGTTCCTTCAAGACTGCTTCTGCCTTCACAATAACATCTTCATCAGATGAAGAATGTTTAACCAGCAATTCTTCAAGTAAAGAAAGACCTTCCTTTACAACCATAGAAAAAAGTTCTTCTTTGTTTTCAAAGTATTTGTAAACAGAACCGACACTTATCTCCGCCTTTTTGGCTATTTGCTGAATTGATGTGTTTTCAAAGCCATAATCGGCAAATTCTGTTGTAGCTGCTTCTAATACACGCTTTCTTTTTTCTTCCGGTATTTTATCAAAAGCCTCTTTGTGAAAAAGTAATTCCGATGAGTTCATTTTACACTCCTTTGACTTTATGAAAAATGCAATACCTCACATTACATCATTTAAGTATTGTAACATTTTTATTACAAAAAAGCAACATTATAACTGAAATAACCCCCTCCAAATTTCCCCTGTATTTTTTGTTCAAACCTTACCAATTTTATGTTTCTGTCAACAAAAAATCCTTGGTTTTATGAATTTTTTTACAAGTTTGTAAATTCTTTTTTTGTTGTGAAAAAATCTTGAAATATATAATGTATTGTGATATAATCCGTTTGTATATCGTCAAAAATTAACAAATTAGTTTCAGGAGGTTAATTATGAAACGTACTTTTTTGAAAAAAGTAGTTACTTTATTCCTTGCGTTATTTGTAATTGCCGGCTCTTTCGGTATTATTGCAAATGCGGCACAGGAAGAATTGGGCGGTGTCAACGGTTACCTTATACCTACAGACATTAATCTTTCCGCTCCGAAAACTGAATATGCTTTTTACGGCGATTCCGCCTACCTCTACTTTATGCTTTTCAGTATGGGTAAAGCAGATTCCTTCTACAACATAGAAATTTTCTCAAAATCTGATTACAGCTCTGACAGCGCTGTTGTTAGTTACGTATCTGAATACGGCAAAAAGGGTAATATGCCTCTCAGACTTAACTGGCCTTTTAAAGCAAATCCGAGCGGTACTTACTACGGAAGATGTTACACAACAATAATAAAAGGTGAAGAAGAGGTTATTGATACTTCTACAATTTATAAATTCACAATTCACCTTAACAGAATCGGAAAAAGCGAGGTTCCGTTAGTAAGCGTAGCAAATTCAAAAAAAGGTGTTGTTGTTAAGTGGGATAAGTTAGCAACCGCAACCAAATACAGAATTTACAGAAAAACCAAGGGGGCTTCAAGCTGGTCCAAGGTTGCAGATGTAAACGGAAATACTACCTCTTACACAGATACAAAGGTTAAAAGCGGCACACAATATTCATATACAGTAAAGGCTTTTGACAAGCTCTACTCAAGCCTTTATGACAAAACAGGTCTCAAGACTATTTACCTTTCCACACCGACACTTACTGCACCTAAAGCAAGTACAAGTGTTTACCCTGTAGTCAAATGGTCGCAGGTTGCAGGCTGTAACGGTTACTACATTTACCGTAAGGGTGGTTCGCTCAGCGACTCAAACAAATGGAAAAGAATTGCAACTGTAAAAAATCCGAAAACACACAGTTATACTGATAAAACTGCAACAAGCGCCGATTGGGAGTATTCATACACAGTACGCGCTTACTACGTAGAAAAAGTTAAAAAATACAACAAAAACAACAAACCGTATTATGAAAACGTTGTACATTTAAGCTCATATGATTCAAAGGGTGCTACCTACAACTGTGCTACAGCACCTATATTGAAAACTGCAACAAGTGCTTACGGCGGTATTCAGATTACATGGTTAGATACAAATACAGCCAAGAAAAAATTCTATATCTACCGTAAGGCTGCAGGTGAAACAAAATGGACTACAGTCGGTTCTTCCACAACACCTTCGTTTATTGATAAAAAGGTAAGCAACGGTGTTACTTACACTTACACAGTAAGAACCGCAACAGCTACAAACTTAAGTGCATTTGACAAAAAAGGTATTTCAACAAAATATGTTCTTACTCCTACACTTAAAAAGCTTACTATTGCTTCAAACGGCACAACAACCCTTACATGGAGCTCCGTTCCCGGTGCTAAGGGCTACGTAATATATAAAAGCACAAACGGCAACAAATGGGCAAAGTTAGCAACCATTAAAAATGCAAAAACTGTTACTTATAAAGATACAGCAGCTAAAGCCTCAGGCAGCACATACTCTTATACCGTTCGTGCATACAACGGTTCCTACTACAGCTCATATGTTAAATCCGGACTTTCCACTATGTATCTTACAGCACCGAAGGTAACCGCTAAAAACGATTACAGTAACGAGCAGGGCAGCAGTGTTAAACTCACCTGGAATTCCGTTACAGGTGCAAAAAGCTACAGAATCTACAGAAAAACCGCTTCAGATAAATCCTGGTCAGTTATTGCCGATAATTTCACAGGCAGAACTTATTACGACAAAACAGCAAAGAGCGGTGCTAAATATTACTATCAGTAAGAGCAAAAAATGGTAATTACCTTAGTAATTATACCTCCTCTTCCCTTTTCACAGTACTCGGAACACCTATTCCATCTGATGCTATTGTTACCGATAGCGGTGTTAAAGTAACCTGGAATGCAGTAGGCGGTGCTCAGAGCTACAGAGTTTACAGACGTCAGCTTTCAGGCTCCTGGGAAATAATAGGTACTTCAATAACTACAGAATATCTCGACACTACCGCAGGTTCAATTCCTTACATCTATACTGTACGCGCTGTTTCAGGCAACCTTGTAAGCAACTATGTAACTGAAGGTGTTAAAAACTTCGTAACTGTTGAATCTGTAGATTTATTTATAGAAACAACACCTGATAACGAAACCGCATTTGTTACTGTTACCTGGGCAGGTACCGGTGCTGATTCTTACGAAATTTCCCGTTCGGCAAACGGTGCAGAACCTGTTCTTATTGCAAATATTTCTGCTACTGAAGCTTTGAGCTTTATAGATGATGACCTTGAGCAGGGTGTTGACTACTACTACACAGTAACACCTGTAAAAGCAAACAAGCTTCCTGTTAAGCTTTCTTCAGAAACAATAAAATGGGATTTCTCACCTATAGAAATTGTTCCTGTAATTGCGGTTCCCGGTTATGCAAATTCTGAAAATCTTGACAGAATCGATATTTATTGGGAAAGTGTAGAAGCAGCAGAAGGCTACGAGATTTACCGTAGAACTGAAGATTCTGAATGGATGTATTTAATTACCATTCCTGCTGATCAGGATCTTATGTATTCTGATACTGCTATTGAAACAGATGTAACTTACTACTACAGTGTAAAGGGTATTTCTTCTGACCGCGAAAGCCTCTTTGACAACGTTGGTGTAAGCGCATTACTCAACGGACCTATAGAAGAAATAACCGATATGTTCGTTCAACTTACCAATGCTTCTGACGGCAGCGGTAAAAAGGTAGTAACACTCGCATGGGAAAAGA
>JAFVWD010000084.1 GCA_017501865.1 Clostridia bacterium
GGTGCTTTAGGCAGAGGCTTCTTAGGCGGTTTAATTGCTGTTCTCGTATTTGTTGCAATAATTGTAGCTCTCATTATAAGAGCAAACAAGAAAATCGAGGTTCAGTACACTTTAAAGGCTAAAGAAAAGGTAACAAAATAATTTTTCAGGAGTAGGTTATGGAGAATTTTATTGTTATAGCGGTACTTGTTTTAATATTAGGTGCAGCTATCGGTTATGTTATAAAAGCTAAGAAAAGCGGAAAAAAATGTATAGGCTGTCCTGACGGCGCTACTTGCGGAAGCAAAGCAGGCGGCAGCTGCAACGGAAGCTGTTGCAACTGTGGAAAATAATTAAATATATTAAAAATAAAACTCTCAGACTTCTTCATAAAAAAACAAGGTAGTTCGTAGCAATACGGACTGCCTTGTTTTTAGTTTAAAAATTTAAAATATCAGTTGTGTTATAAAGCAGGTAAGTAGCACCGGCATCAGTTAATTCCTCTACCTCGCCTAATCCGTAGACTGCACCTGCGGAATCAAGCCCTGTTGCTTTAGCTCCGTCAATGTCGTAAAATCTGTCACCAATCATTAAGCATTCTTCCTTTGGTGGATTACCAAAATGCTCTAAAACAGTATTTATAAGCTCTTCCTTACTTGAGTGCGTTTTGTCAAAGCTTTCGGCAGAAACAAAATCATAGTAATCATAAAGCCCTAAATGCTTGGAGATTTCGTCAACGAAATGCTGTGGCTTTGAAGATGCAATAGCAATTTTTTTGCCTTTTTCCTTAAGGTGTTTGAGCATTTCTGCTACACCGTCATAAGCAACAGATTCTTCGCACCCCTTGACCTTGTAACGCTCTCTGTATTTTGCAACAAGGCGGTTTGAATCCTCGTCACTCACACCGTAAATATGCTTGAATGAGTGAAAAAGCGGGGGTCCTATAAAATAGCGGAGCTTTTCCCTGTCGTTTTCTTCAATTCCGAAATCCTTTAATGCATAAATTATGGAATTGTAAATTCCCTCACTTGAGTCGACCAGAGTACCGTCAAAATCGAAAATATAGTAGTTGTATTCTTTCATTTTTATCACCGTGTAATATTTTAACCGTTAATAATGAAAAAGTAAATAGTCTTTATTAATTTTAATATTTTGTTGAAAGTTTTGTTTTTTTGTTGTAGAATAAAAGTTATTCTATTTTGATTGGAGTAATGAAAATGTCTTGCGAATTAAAGACAGAAATCAAAAGTATAGTTTCTCGTTTTAGCAATCCTGAAGAAAGTCTTATTGCGATTTTACAGGATGTTCAGAACTTAGTCGGATATATTTCTGAGGATGCAGTAAAATGTATTACGGAATTAACAGGAATAAGCAGCAGTAAAATATTAGGTGTTGCATCGTTTTATGCAGGCTTCCGACTTAAGCCCATAGGAAAATACAGAATAATGGTTTGCATGGGGACTGCTTGTCACGTAAATGGTGGCGAACGCGTTGCTGACACGATAAAAAGAACATTAAATATTGAAGCAGGAGATGTGACAGAGGACGGTCTTTTCTCATGGGAAGAGGTTGCCTGTCTTGGTTGTTGTAGTATTTCTCCTGCTATGATGATAAATGATACGGCATATGGAAAACTGACAACTGAAAAAGTTGTGGAGATTTTAGAAAGCATCAAAAAAGAGGAGGCAACAAAATGAGATTTTTACTCGGTTTTGGCTCATGCGGTATTGCATCGGGTGCTGAATCTGTTTTTGAAGGTCTTAATGAGGCTTTGAAAAATACAGGACATTCAGTTGAAAAAGTAGGTTGTAACGGTCTGTGTTTTGCAGAACCTATTGTAGAGGTTATAGACGACAACGGAAACAGCACTCTTTACGGCAGACTTGACAAAGAAAGCGGTAAGCATCTTGCAGAGTGCGCTTTAAAGGGCGAGCTTCCGGAGAAAAATAAGTTTACAGAAGCAGAACTTAAATTTCTTGACAGTCAGAAAAGAATTGTTCTTTCAGGTTGCGGTAAGGTGAATCCTGAAAGTATAGAGTCATATATTTCTATGGGCGGTTATAAGGGCTTGGAGAAGGCACTCAGAATCGGCTCTGAAAAAATAATTGAGGAAATAAAAATTTCAGGACTTCGCGGACGTGGCGGGGCAGGCTTTCCTACACATTTCAAATGGCAATCAGCAAAAAATTCTGTTTCAGATGAAAAATATGTTGTTTGTAATGCTGACGAAGGGGACCCGGGCGCATTTATGGACAGGGCTGTTTTAGAGGGTGACCCTCACAGAGTTCTCGAAGGAATGATGATTGCAGGTATTGCAATAGGTGCTTCTATGGGCATTATTTATGTTCGTGCAGAGTATCCGCTTGCAGTTAAACGTCTTCAGTTAGCTATAAATGAATTGAGAGACAGAAAGCTTTTAGGAAAAAATATTTTAGACAGCGGTTTTGATTTTGATTTTTCAATAATGATGGGTGCAGGTGCGTTTGTTTGCGGTGAGGAAACAGCACTTTTAGCCTCACTCGGCGGAAACAGGGGTATGCCTGTTACGAAGCCTCCTTTCCCGGCACAAAAGGGTTTCAGAAAGCAACCGACAAATATAAATAATGTTGAAACATTTGCCAACGTTTCGTGGATTATAGAAAACAGCGGAGAAGCATTTGCTTCAATGGGTACTGAAAACAGCAAGGGTACAAAGGTATTTGCTCTGGCAGGCAGAGTAAAAAGAGGTGGTCTTGTTGAGGTTCCTATGGGAATTACAATAAACGAAATTGTTTTTGATATTTGTGGCGGAATAATTGATGATGCAGATATAAAGGCGGTTCAGATGGGTGGCCCGTCAGGCGGATGTATTCCGAAAAATATGCTTGATACTCCTATTGATTATGAAAGCATTGCGAAAACAGGTGCAATTATGGGCTCCGGCGGTATGGTTGTAATGGATGAAAATACCTGTATGGTTGATATGGCGAAATTCTTTATGGATTTCACAAGCAAAGAGAGCTGCGGTAAATGTGTTCCTTGCAGAATAGGTACCACACGTATGCTCGAAATTTTAGAAAGAATAGTCAGCGGTGAAGGTACTGAAAGTGATATTGATACCTTGACAGAACTCGGTGAAAGCATAAAGGTAGGCACACTTTGCGGTCTCGGTAACTCTGCTCCGAATCCGGTTCTTACTACTATTAAATATTTTAAAGATGAGTATATTGCACACATAAATGAAAAAAGATGTCCTGCAAAAAAATGCACATCACTTATAAGCTTCAGAATAGATGAAGCTCTTTGCAAGGGATGTTCGCTTTGCAGTAAAAAGTGCCCGAATAATGCAATAAGCGGAGAAATCAAGAAGCCGTTTATTATAAATACAGAATTATGTATCCGTTGCGGTCAGTGTGTCGCAAATTGCAAATTCGGAGCAATAAGAACAGAAAGTGGGGGTTTACAATGAGTATAGTTAATATTTTTATTAACGGAAAAGAGTATTCAGCAAATACAGAAAAAACTCTTTTAGATAACATACTTGATAACGGCATTGAAATTCCTCACCTGTGTCATAATAAAGAAATTGAAAGCTATGGTGGCTGCGGTCTTTGTCTTGTTATGGTTGAGGGTATAAACAAACCTCTTCGTGCTTGTTCAACAACAGTAACAGAAGGTATGAAGGTGACAACAAGCACTCCTGCGCTTGAGAAAAGCCGTAAAGTTTCACTTTCTTTAATACTTTCTGACCACAGCGGTGACTGCAAAGCGCCGTGTTTTAAAGCTTGTCCTGCACATCAGGATATTCAGGCATATGTAGGTCTTATAGCAAACGGCGAAAATGAAGAGGCAATAAAGGTTATTAAAAAGGATAATCCGCTTCCGCGTTCAATAGGCAGAGTTTGTCCTCATCCATGCGAGGATGCCTGCAGACGAAATCATCTTGAGGGTGCGGTTTCTATTTGTGCACTCAAAAGATTTGCGGCAGATGAAAATGAAAATTACATTCCCGAGTGCGAAAAAGGGAACGGCAAAAGAATA
>JAFVWD010000085.1 GCA_017501865.1 Clostridia bacterium
AAATTATTTTTATATAATAAAAGAAGTTAAATTAGAAAATCCCGAAAAAGTAATGAGCGAATACAAATCCACAGGAAGCCTGGAGTTGAGAAATAAGCTCGTTATGCACTATCTGAATCTTGTAAATCTTGCTATTTACAGTATGCGTTCTGTTTTGTTATCAAACGTTCCTTTTGAAGATTTCTTTAACCAGGGTGTTATTGCTCTTATAGATTGCTTAGAACGTTATGACCCTGACAGGGGTGCAAGCTTTGACACTTACAGCTACTTGGCAATACGCGGTTCTATACTTAAATATATGAGAAAGCAGAATTGGCTTACTAACAGAGCCTGGGATGCTCAGAATAAAATTTCTCAGGGCAGAAAGTTTTTGGAACAGAAGCTTATGCGAGAACCGACTGACAGTGAATTGGCAGAGTATCTGGGTATAACAGAGCAACAGTTAAATCAACGAATAGTGGAAATCGCTTCAATAGACACCATATCTTTTGAAGAAATGATAGAACAAGCCTGGGAAGGTGTAATTGAAAAATCAATGGACAATTCCGGTTCTCAGGTAGACAGCAATTTGTTGGAGAATGAGCTTCGCGGTGAGCTTGCCAAAGCAATTGATTGTCTGGACCCTAAGGAGAAGCAGATAATCTCACTTTACTACTATGAAAACCTCAATTTAAGAGAAATTGGTGAGGTTTTAGACATTTCTCAACAAAGAGTTTCACAAATTCGCAAAAAAGCACTTGACAAACTATATGAAAAAATGAAAGAATATAGATGTGACTGATTTTTAATAAAAGCGTCAGACGGAGGCTAAAATATGTATTCAGGTTTTTATACTCTCGCTTCGGGAATTTTAACAAGACAAAATGAAATTGATATTCTCGGTAATAACCTTACAAATATCAAAACACCGGGCTATAAAGCAGACAGAGTTGAAACATCTGCTTTTGAAATGGAGTTAATGGTAAGAATGGAAAACGGTCAACCTACCGTTTTAGGTGACGGTGTAGGTCAGGTTTCTTCTATTGTTCAGGAGGTTCATACTATAATGGATGCCGGTATAATAGAGCAGACAAACCGTGAGCTTGATGTTGCTGTTAACGGTGACGGATTCTTTAATATACGCACAGCTGACGGTCAGCTGGCAATTACTAAAAACGGTAATTTTGATCTCGACGAGCAAGGCTATTTGTGTCTTCAGGGTGTAGGTAGAGTTTTAGGTCAGAACGGTGAAATTTACATAGGACAGAGTGGCTTTACAATTGCTCCGAATGGTGCTATTACATCTGCTGACGGTAATTACATAGACACTCTTCTCATAAATAAGCCTGCTGAGGGTATAGTTGTTACAAAGCTTGAAAATTCTGCATTTCTTGTACAGGGTGCAGGTGATTTGGTTGCTGCAGAGAATTACACAGTAATTCAGGGCGCGTTAGAAACTTCAAATGTTGATATGAATACTGAACTCACAAAGCTTATAGAAGCACAAAGGTCTTTCCAGCTTTACAGCTCAGCAATGCAAATAGTTGATCAGATGGATCAGAATGCTACAACTAAATTAGCATCAGTTTAATGAATTTGTTCTAATTAATGTTACGGTATTTATAAGCTCATAAACGAAGGAGAAAGCATTATGAAAACAGCATTTTATGCAGGTGCAAGCGGTCTTTTGGCTAATCAGAAGGCAATGGACAATATAGCAAATAATGTAGCTAATGTCAGTACTTTCGGCTACAAGCCACAAAATATATCTTTCCAATCTCTTATTTATGATGAGATGTATGTTAATACACCTACTGATCCTGATAAAGGCCATGGGGTAAAAACAGTTATTAATGACTCAAACTTTAATCAGAGCTCTTTAAGTCTTACAAATTACGGCTTGGACTTTGCTATTACAGGAGATCCGTTATTTGCTGTTGAGGTTGACGGTGAAATCGGTTATACACGTGACGGTACCTTCAGCATTGGTATGGATGGCGAAACCGGCTATCTTGTAACTACATCAGGAGGGTTTGTACTTGACAAAAACGGACAGAGAATAGTTCTTGAGAAAAAGCCGGGTACAAATAATTTTAATGTTGACGGTTTAATGCAAAGAATAGGTCTTTATAGCTTTGACAATCCTAATTATTTAACACCGGTTCAGGGTAATCTTTACGTTGTTTCTGAAAAAAGCGGTCCTGCAGTAGCAGTTAATGATAATACAGGTTTACTTCTTCAGGGGGCACTTGAAAATTCGGGAACTAATCTTGCAGAAGAAATGACAGATATGATTACTGTTCAAAGAGCATATCAGTTAGCGGCAAGAGTTCTCACAACAGCAGAAGAAAATGAACAAACTATAACAAAGCTTAGGAGATAATTATGGCATTTGAAAATTATGAATTAAACGAAATGCAATTTGATGCTTTAAAAGAAATAGGTAATATCGGTTCGGGTCACGCAGCTTCAGCATTGTCTTCAATGCTCGACAGACCTATTGATATGAATGTTCCGCAAATCAATATTCTTGATTACAATGATGTTGTTAATAATTTAGGTGGTCCTGAGAATGTTCTCGCAGGCATATTAATGTCATTAACAGGCGATGTTTCAGGAATGATAATGTTCCTTATACACAAGCCTTTTGTTGAACTCCTTTTAAGCAATCTTCTTGGAATGGAAGTTGAAGATCTGGATCTTGATGAAATGAGTCAGTCTGCACTTAAAGAGGTTGGCAATATTATAGCCGCTTCTTATGTTAACGCAATTGCAGAGTTGACAGGTCTCTCTATTGAAATTTCTCCACCTGAGCTTTGCATTGATATGGTTGGTTCGGTTCTGAGCCTCCCCGCAATTTATTATGCAAATATCAGTGATAAGATAATTTTTATTAAGGATGAACTCGATAAAGAAGATGCTGCTTCATCACAGATTATTTTGATTCCTGATGTTGATTCTCTTAAGAAAATTATGGAAAGTTTGGGGTTGGCAGATATATGAGTCAGAATGTTGTGGTTGGCATATCTGATTTGAATGTTGCTAAAAATGGCGATGTTCTTGTTACCTATGCGTTGGGGTCATGTATCGGAATTTGTCTTTATGATGAATCGGTAAAGGTTGCAGGGCTTTCTCATATTATGTTACCTACAAGTGAGGGCTTTAATCCTTCGGGTAAAGAATTATGGAAGTTTGCAGACACCGCAATCCCTGAGCTGTTAAAGAAAATGGAACAGTTAGGTGCCAACAAATTCAGAATAAAGGCTAAAATTGCCGGTGGAGCACAGATGTTCCCGGGTTTTAATAATACTTCACTTTCTTCTATAGGAGAAAGAAATATTGTTGCCGTAAGAGAAACATTGAAACAACTCCGTATACCTATTTTGGCTGAAGATGTTGGTAAGGACTACGGAAGAACACAGTTTTTTGACTCTTCAAATGGTCAAATGAAAATAAAGGCTGCTTTACGCGGTGAGTGGGTATACTAAAATACATAAACACAGGCTGTAAAAAACGAAAGTTTTTTACAGCCTGTTTCCATTTTTTGATAATTTATTTAAGCTTATTAAAGAATTTTCTGTAGGTAACTGTACCAAGTGCGGAAGTAAGCTCAACATCATCTGCATTGGGTTCTCCTGCAGCAGAAAGTTTAAGGTCAGCTATAATATCAACAGTAAATTCAGTCGTACCTTCGGTGTTTAAGTCGAGGGTTATATTTTCTTTTCCGTCAGAGGTTTTCCAAAAGTTTTCATTAATTACATATTTTAACTGAGCACCGTCGCAAATAATATCATCCTTCGGGGTTACCGTAATCTGAATTTTAGCGGTAGAAGGCTCGTAGCTTGAAAAAATTCCGAGGAACTCTGCTTTTTCCTGTCCCTTTATATAGTTCTTTATTTCAACCTTTACATCATAAAATTCGTAAAGATTTTCAGTTGTCAGTTGTTTTGATTCTTTTGCAGTTCCTAAAAAAATACCAACCGCAACAAGTGAAACAACTGCTATTGTTACAGCAATAATCAAAATTGTCTTTTTCATATAGTCACCTTTTAAATTTCTTTTGCATCATATCCTGCGGCTTTGACTGCTTCAATCAGTACATTGATGTCAACATCATCTGAAAGGGTTGCTGTTGCAGATTTTGCTTCTAAATCAGCTACAGCATCTGTAACACCGTTAATTCCTTTTAAAGCAGTTTCAACGTGCGCTTTACAGTGATTGCACATCATTCCGTCAACTGAAATTGTTTTTGTCATAGTAACATCTTCCTTCTTTTCTTTTTTTGGTTTATTTATATACTCATCATCAAATGAGTGTACAGACTTGAAAAATCGTAATCTGAGCGCATTAGAAACAACGCAAAGAGAGCTTAAGCTCATAGCGAATGAACCTAACATAGGTGTAAGCTTTATTCCGTACATCGGGAAAAATAATCCGGCAGCGACGGGTATTCCGAGTATGTTGTAGAAAAATGCCCAGAACAAATTCATTTTAATATTCTTTATAACTGCTTTGCTTAATTCAAATGCAGTAACGGCATCCTGCAGAGTACTTTTCATAAGAATAATGTCTGCTGAGTCAAGGGCAATATCAGTACCGGCGCCTATTGCGATTCCGACATCGGCTGTTATAAGAGCAGGCGAATCGTTGATTCCGTCACCGACCATAGCTACCCTTCTTCCTTGTTCTTTTAAGCTTCTGACATATTTCTCCTTTTCATTTGGCATAACCTCTGCAATAACTTCATCGGCACCGACCTCATCGGCAACGTATTCTGCAGCAGAAGTGTTATCACCTGTAAGAATAATAACCTTTCTACCTGAGCTTTTTATTGCTTCAATAGCAGCTTTACTTGAAGGCTTTACGGTGTCAGCAATTGAAATAATTCCGACAGCGCGTTTGTTTCGTGCAAATACAAGGCTTGTTTTACCTTGTTTGTTAAACTCATCGCTCTTTTCTTTGAATTCACCTTCAGCAATTCCGTGTTCAAGCATAAATTTGTAGTTGCCGGCAAACCAGAAATCACCGTTTATTGTAGCAGAAACACCTTTGCCTATTTCTGCAGAGAATTCTGTAGATGGAATAAGGTTTATCTGTTTTTCGGTTGCTTTTTCCCTTATTGCATTAGCCAACGGGTGCTCACTACCTTTTTCAAGAGAAAATGCATACGATAAAAATTCATCCTCTGAAAAGCTTTTATCAATAATATAAATATCGGAAACAGACATATTACCTGAAGTAACGGTTCCCGTTTTGTCGAGTACAACAGTATCAACCGATGATAAATTTTCAAGTGCTTCAGCAGATTTAATAAGAATTCCGTTTTCGGCAGCTTTTCCGGTTCCAACCATAATAGCGACGGGAGTTGCAAGCCCTAACGCACACGGGCAAGATATAACAAGAACTGTTACTGCCATAGAAAGTGAAAAATCAACAGGCTCACCAAGAAGTAACCATACTAAAAAGGTTAAAATCGCTATGCCTATAACAACAGGAACAAAAATACCGCTTACCTTATCGGCAAGACGTGCAATAGGTGCCTTGGTACTCCCTGCATTGTCAACCAACTCAATTATCTGAGCTAATGTAGTGTCATTACCTACCTTTGTAGCAACCATTTTAAAAGTACCGTTTTTATTTATGGTGGCACAAATAACATTGTCATCTTTTGATTTGTCTACAGGTATGCTTTCGCCTGTTACTGCAGATTGGTCAACAGAACCCTCGCCCTCTACAACAATTCCGTCAACAGGAATACTTTCACCCGGTCGTATAATGAGTGTATCACCTGTTCTTACATCCTCGGCGGAAATGGTTATTTCGTGTCCGTTTCGTATAACATTGGCACTTTTTGGGGCTAATTCAATTAATTTGCCGAGTGCGTCTGAGGTTTTTGCTTTGGAACGGGTTTCCAGATATTTACCGACAGTAACAAGTGTTAAAATCATTGCTGCGGATTCAAAATACAGCTCGTGGGAATATTTGTGCAAAAGCTCAGGATTATTGTGTCCTGAGGCATAAAGCATATAATAGAAAGAAATTACTCCGTATATAAATGAGCAGGAGGAGCCTATAGCAACTAACGAGTCCATATTAGCAGCCCTATGATACAGCGCCTTGAAGCCTGAAATAAAGAATTTTTTATTTATTATCATTACAGGCACAGTTAAAAGGAGTTGTGTAAGGGTATTAACTAAAATATTTTCATTGCCTGCAATAAAAGTAGGCAAGGGGAGTCCCGCCATACTTCCCATTGCAATATACATTAAGGGAATTAAAAACAATATAGAAGAAACAAGTCTTTTCTTCATACTCTTTTGCTTGGTATCCTCATTTTTTTGTTTTTCATTCCAGGAAGCTCTTATTGTATTGTCATCTTTTTTTTGATTTTTTAATGAAGCACCATATCCGATTGAAATGACGGCATTGATTATAGCTTCTTCACTTATTACTTTTTCGTCATATGTCACAGACATATTTTCATTTAAAAGATTTACAGAAGCATTGCTTATACCGTTAAGCTTTTTTACTGCTTTTTCAACATTACTCTGGCACGCAGCGCAGGTCATACCTGTAACATTAAAGATATTTTGCGTCATCAAATACACCTTTCTGTTGTTTGTGTAACATAAATATTATACATTTTCATAACTTTTTAGTCAAGAAACAAAACACAGGAAACTGCAAAGTGAATTGCCGTTTCCTGCGTTTATTTTATATTGTTTTTTCCATTTTGATATGTGGTACGTTAGCTTCAATGAAAATGTCACTTACTGTTTTATATCCACATTTTTCGTAAAATTGCTGAACAGAAAATTTTGCTTCTAAGAAGAAATAATTATATCCTTCAGATGAAAATGTTGTCTCTATAAACTCAAGTAATAATTTGCCGAGACCTGATTTTCTGTATTCAGGCAAGAAGCAAAATCTTTGAATTTTTAGTTTTTTATCTGATATTAAATTACACCTTGCGGTTCCTACAGCTTTTTTGTTATATAAAACTAAAATGTGTTTGCACAGAGAGTCGGGGGTATCAAACTCATCAAGCTCAATATTTTCCGGAACTCCCATTTCGTTTATGAAAACATTTCGCCTTATATTTAAAGCTGCCTCAAGCTCATCATTTGTAGTAACAATTTTAAATTCTGTCATATTATTACTTTTGAGGAGTAAGCTCAAAGAATACAACTGCATGTGGTTCAAGAGTAACGTTAAGGTTAATTTTACCGTACTCAACTGATGCCGTTGAAGTAGTTGGTGTTAACTTTGAGCATTCTGTGTATTTAGGATAAAGCTCATTAAAGTAAAGCTCTCTTTTAGCCTCATTATTTAAAGTTGTAGGATTATCAATTTGCGGGTCATCAGGGGACCATGCGAAGCAATCATTTGTAATTTCGTATGTTTCTCTGTCTTCAACCCATTCATCAAAATAGTTACAATCATCGTCAACGATATAAGTTTTAACATCATATTTCATTCCGTCTAATTTAGGCGCATTAATTACAAATGAAACCTTGACTGTTGAATCATAATTAAGATCGTTTTTGAAGTTATAAGCCATAACGCGGATTGCGTTTGTATCCTCATCAATAGCAGCAACCGCATTTATATCACTGCCTTCAATGTTACCTGATTGTTGCTTTCTTGTATCAAGAAGGCTGTAACCTTCAAATTTTGCCGCATTTTTTGCTACGTGGTAGCTTACTGTAGGGTTACCTGAAAGAAGTCCGTTTGAAAGATATCCCCAAGCTGAGAAATAGTCAATATCGCTGTTGAACATCTGTGTAACAAGTCTTGCATCATATGCTGCCTGATAAGTGTAGCCAACAGTTCTTGAGAGAAGCTCTGAGCCTATAGCACCACTATTGACACCTTCAAGAATACGACCCTCATCAATTCCGTATTCAAGGTCATTAAGACCGTACTCTTCAGCAGCATCTCTTAAATGATTGATTGTACCGGGAAGATCGTAGCCACTTGTGTACTCACCCGGAGCTGAATCATAGAAGGAGCCTGAAAGGTAGCAGATTCTTGTGCCTGTTTCACCTGTTTTGTAGTTTGTACCCTTAGCACAGTGCTCAATAAAATCTGTTTCATCCCAAAGACCTTCTGTAACAGCCATTGCGTGAGCACCAACATAAACATCCTCGCCTATGGCATTTATAAGAGCTTCAACGGTGAAATCGTAAAGCTTGCAATAAGCGGTGAATGCACTTTTCGGTTTGTCATCAGTAGCTTTGAACCATGCCTCATTTTCAAACTCTGTCATAACACCAAAGCGCCATGACAAAACCTCTTCTCTGCCGAATTCCTCTACGAGAGCAGAAGATAATGCATAAATGTAGTTGTAATAAACATTGTAATCATCAGGCGGATAAGGATTCATACCAAATCCGTGCTCAGTAGTAGCATCCTTAGAATATTTAAGCGGAACACTACCTAATTTTAAGAATGGTTTTGCACCTAAATTAAGAATTCCGCGACAGTTTTCAATAAGTGATGAAAAATCATAGTCGTCAAGAACGGTTTTATCAAGTGGATTTACAAATAAATCTCTTGCTTCAGTACCGCCTGAGCATTGCATTAACTGAACATACTCAACGAATTCAAAAATATTGTTTTCTTCATTTTTAGTTGCGTTTGTGAACGGATCGCCTTCAATAGACCATACGTTTACATTGTTTACGACATTCTGCAATTCTCTGCCGGGAACATTTGCATTAATAGCAAATTTGAGTTCATCGTCAGGACGTTCAGTTGTAGCCCCGAGGTTAAATGAACCTATGAGGGTGATTAATACACTGAACAGTGCAAAAAGTCTCTCGAAAATAGTTGATGCCATAAAAAACACTCCTTAAAAAATTTTAATCCCACTCAGAACCTGTTACGGTATCTATATTTATTCCCTTGGTTTCACTTGTTCTCTTAAGAAGAGTAATAAATGCGGCTATGAAACCGGGGACTAAAAGTGCAAATGAAACAATACCTGTTGCCTTGTTTCCTAATGCAGTAATAAGCGGCAGTCCTATTAAATAGGATATTGCAACACCTATTCCTGTGACAATAAATTGTGCCGACATACACGACGAGCGAAGATTTGTAGGTGAGGACTCACCAATCATCATAATTAAAACATCGTTTGTTGAGTAGTAGCTACCTATTGCAGCACCGCAAAAGAAGCCCATCAAATACGGGTTAAGAGCAAATCTTGAACCCACGGTAAATATAACAAAAGCTATGAGACAGTTAACTGCAGTAGTTATTGCAGCTGTTTTTCTTCCCTTTGAGTCAGATATAAATCCCATAATGACCTGGGCAACGGCAGAGCCTACAGGAAGCATAAAAAGTGCCGCGGTGACGGGTCCTACACTTACTGCATTCATAACATCATCACCCAATGAATTGAATAAGCCGTTTTCTACATAACTCTGTGCATATCCGTAAGATAAAATAACCTGGTAATTTATAGAGTCTATAAAGCCCAGATTTGCAAGTGCAGAGCTTATGTAAAGCCATTTTAACTGCTTGTGCTTTAAAGCGAATTTCAAAGCCTGTATAAGACCGCCCTGCGCATTGTCTGAGGATTTTTTCTTTTTTTCGTTTTCCCGCTCTTCATCTGTCATATTTAAATACCTCAGACGCGAGTCGATGAAGGTGTCTGTCTCTCGTGCAGTTAAAAGAGCTATAAATGATGTTATGAGACCTATAATTGCAGGTATGAAGAAAACATTTCGCCATTCAGATGCAGTTTCCATAAGAAAACGTCTTAAAAGCGGAACTACCATAACTGAAATATTTGCAATAAATTTTATTGAAGAGTAAACCTTTGCGCGGTGCTTTGTCGGAGAGGATTCCATAATATATACAACGTGCATATCGTGCGGAATAAAAAATTGTACAAGACAAGCACCAATGAAATATAAAATCAGATTGTTTGACAAGAAAATTATAAGCAGTGCAAAGCTCATTCCGAATGTATTTATTATAAGGAATTTTTTTCTTCCCCAGCGGTCAGCAAGAGGTCTGTACAAAAGTCCAATTGCCTGAAAGGGCACCACCAAAACAGAAAGAATATCAAGAATTCCTACAGAGCTCTCACCAAAATTACTGAATAAGTCATTGGCAATTTCTGTTTTCATTAAAGTACCAATCTGAGAAGCAATTTCATCAGTTCCGTAAATCAGCGTGATAATAAAAACAAGATAAGCAAAGTAAAATTTCTTTTTAGGCCGGTTTTGCTCCTTCTCCCATTTTTTAATTTCGTTATTACGTCTTAATTGTAATTTTTCCGTGGATATCGTTTTCATAACAGATGCACCTCCGCGAGAAAAATAGTCAAATTTATACTACCGGGAAACAGGAATATTTTAACACATTATTAACGAAAATGCAAATACAATATGTTTGACTTGATATTGATATAATGCTATAATTTTCAATACAATATTTTTATACAAGAGGAGTTATTATGAATTACAAAAATGCTTCGCTTTCACCTGAAGAAAGAGCGAAAAGCTTACTCTCTTTAATGACTTTAGAGGAAAAGGTTGCACAAATGGATATTATCAGAGGTGTTGAGTTCTGTACTAAGCCTCATAAGCTTTACCATTGTGCAGTTCATTCTGATTCAGAAGTGGATTTTAATAAATTAAGTGAGACTTTGTCTGACAGGGGAATAGGCTTTATACATGATTCTTACTCAGAACCTGTTCTTTTTAATAAGCTGCAAAAATATATGGTTGAAAATACGAGGTTAGGCATACCGTGTATGTTCACGGGTGAGGCCTTGCATGGTATTCTTTGGCCGGGTGCTACAATTTTTCCTGTACCGCTTGCGCTTGCAGCAAGCTTTGACAGAGAAAATGTAAATAAAATAGGCAGAGCAATAGCAGCAGAAACACGCGCTTTAGGTA
>JAFVWD010000086.1 GCA_017501865.1 Clostridia bacterium
ATCTTTTTTCCCTATCCCCTAAAAATGAGCTGTAAAAACTTATCGCTTTTACAGCTCATTTTATATTTCTGTAGAGCCTGTACCTTTTACAGACTTTTTATTGATTGATATTATAATCCAATACCGCTTTTATGTAAGCTTTTTTTGCCTTTGAATTTTTAATTTTTCTGAATTCATCTGAAAGCTCAATTTCAGTTTCGTTACGTTTATTGTCTCCGATTTTAAACTCTGTTTCAGTATTTTTCCCAACAAGGACTTTAACTGCTTCTGCAATTTCTTCACTTGTAGCAGTTTTAACTCCTTCTGTTTTTTGTTTACCGCCTTCAGTTTTCTGTACAGTTTCCGATTCCTGAGTTTTTTCTGTTTCCGGTTTCTGAAGCTCTTCTCTTTTTGCTTCTTCCAATTCCTTTTCTGTCTGGAATTTTTCTGCATCTGTAGGAAGAGCAGCGTAAGCACCGCTTTCAATGAATTTCACGGTAATTTTTTCTATCTCACGCATTTTAGCCTGTTCAGCCTGAGCAAAAGCTAATTTATCTGCATCAGAAATATTAGGGTTACTTTCAACAGAGCGAATACTTGCAACCGAAGAATTAATTCTGTTCATTTTTATACGCTGTGCTTCATCCTTTGTTTTGCAACGCTTTAAATCTTCCTCATATTGCTTTGCTTCCGCTTCTATTGCTCGCATTTTCTGATACAAAACAGGATTTTTCTTTTGCAGATACTGCATTTCTTGCTCTGTTAAATCACCACCGGCATAAATTTTATTTGTTATTCTTTGCATTTCTTTATCTTCGGGGTGCATTTCCTGTTGCTCTTTGTATGCATTAATAAAATTAACATTATCCTTCTGTCGCTCGGTTAATCCTTCGGTAGAAAAACCTTCCTGCTTTCTTTTTTCCCACTTGCTTTCAAGTGCAGCATTTTTTCTCAGATGATTTAAAGAAGTCATAAGACCAAAACTACTTGTATCTATAAAGCTCATATTTTACACCTGCCTTTATTGTAAATCGACTAACAACCAAGCGGGTATAATTACCCTCTAATAAGATTATTCCACGATTTACCGAAAAGTAAAGTTACAGGGCTGAAAAACTAAGTTTTTCAGCCCTGTAAAATTATTCTTTTATTAATTCCCGGCTTATGACCTTATAAAGCTCCTTCACATCAAAGGGCTTACCTATATGAGCTGACATACCGGCTTTTATAGCTGTTTCTATATCACTTTTATGAGTATTTGCACTCATTGCAATTATAGGCACCCTTTTGGAATCAAGACGTTCTAAATTACGAATTACTCTTGTTGTTTCCAAACCATCCATAACAGGCATTCTTACATCCATAAGAATGACGTCGAAATAGCCTTCATCTGAGTTATTGAATTTTTCAAGTCCTGCTTGTCCGTCAGGAGCACACTCCACAACCATACCTTTTTTCTCTAAAACTCTGACAGCAATCTGACTGTTCATTTCATTATCTTCACAAAGAAGCACATGTTTGCCTTTTAATACTCTCTCATACTCCTCCTGTGAAAGCTTGTCTATTTCAGTATTAACTGTGTCAACATTTGCTTCCTCCAAAGCAAGTTCAACTGTAAATTCACTACCTTTACCAACCTCACTGTTGACTGAAATAGTACCGCCCATAAGCTCAACAACATACTTTGTTATAAACAAGCCAAGCCCTGTTCCTGAAGCATTTAATGAATCAGGTGATTTTTCTCTTTCAAACCGATTGAACATTTTCTTCTGGAATTCCTTACTCATTCCTATTCCGGTGTCTCTCACAATAAATTTCTGAACAATTACACCGTTATTTCTGCTTACGAATTCCATAATAAATTCAATTTTACCGTTCTCAGGAGTAAACTTAACTGCATTTGAGAGAAGATTGAAAAATATCTGATTAAACCTGAGCTTATCAGTATTTATATACTTTGCATGCTCGTTTGAAATCTGCATACTGAAATCAATTTTCTTCGCTTCGCAAAGAGGTCCCACAACTGAACTCACATAATGAGAAAACTCAGACAAGGAATACGGCTCATAAGTTAATTTTAACACATTTTTCTCTATCTGCGAACCATCAAGAGCATCATTTATAAGACCTAAGAGGAAGTGTGCCGAAGCATCAATATTACTGAAATATTTTCTTATAGTTTCATCTTTACTTTCTTCAACACCCAACGCAGACATACCTATAATAGCATTCATAGGTGTGCGCATATCATGGCTGATTCCCGCAAAGAAATCTGATCTTGCTTCATTCGCTCTTTTTGCTTCCTCCATAGCTTTCTTGAGCTTCTTTTCCTTCTTTTCGCGCTCTCTTACTATAGCATCAACATCAGACCTTGTAGAAATAAGAAGGTCATTGTTACCTTCCATCAATGGTTTTATTGACATACTATTGTATTTTTCTTTACCATTTCTGTCAAAGCCTAAAAACTGGAATTCAGCACTTCCGTTTTTCTTTATGGCAGATTTAAGATACGGTATAGACATATATTTACGAACCCTTTTGCGGTCAGCATCTGTAACACGTTTTTCACAGAATACATCCATACCTGCTTCAAAGGCAAAATTATTGTTAAACTGATTTATACTCATACCTGCTGTGTGGTATCTTGTATAAATATCATTTGTTAAATCTATAAGGCCAACCTCGAGATAATTCTGCGAAAGGATATTTTCTGAAATTAGAGAATTAAGCATCTCCTCAGTAACATCTTTATTATAGAAAAATGCAAGAATGTTACCTGTTTTAGGGCTTTTCAGTATATTAACATCAAGCCTTATCCAGATTCTGTTACCATTTTTAAGTTTTCCTGAGTATTCTTCACGAACCTCGGTCACACCTTTTTCAAAAAGATTCAGAAGATTCTCAACAGATACATTATAATTCTGTTCATCTGTCATAGTACACTCAGAAAGATAAAACAATGAACGGTCGCGATAATCAATAGTTGTTAAAATTCTTTCATCCTTCTCGTAAACCTCCTTATACCGGAGATTTTCAACCATACCTAAGGTAAGATTCACACAAGATGTTGAAACAAGCTTATCACCTGTTTTATTGCGGAACGCAAGCTCTTCACGGAATCTTTTTTCTGTAAATTTCTGTGCAGTTACATCACGGCTTATGCCATATGCCTTCACCGCTTTGCCTAAATCATCTCTTACTATTGAATAAGAAATATCAAAGCATTTTTTAATATTTGAATTAAAATCAAGCATCCAGAAGGTGCCCTGTACGGCATTTTCGTCACCCGACTCAATTCTGTTATAAAATTCACGGAGCTCTTCGCGCTGATCATCAATTATTGCATTACTTGTAAAAAGCCTTTCCGGGAAGTCATATAAGATTACCTCACGTCCGACCTCACCTATTTCAGTACCCTGAGGGTAACGGGCGCACTTGTTTCTTATATCATATTCCCAAACGAGCATTTGTGCTCCGCTTATTGCAAACTTAAACCGTTGCTCATTTTCGTTGAGCTTTTGCTTTGTTTCTATATTTTCAGTCACATCTCGACATACACTAACTAACGCAATTCTGTCGCCGACCTTTACTACCTTACCATCTTCCTTAATCCATATAAATCTGCCGTTCTTTTTTCTTACACGGTATACGGATTCATATTTTTCACCAGGGGTTGTAAGCTCCTTAAATTCTTCAGTAACACGTTGCAAATCATCGCGGTAAATGATATTTGCAACCTTGTTATTCATATCTATTAAAAGCTCTTTTTTATTTGAGTAGCCGAGAATTCTGACAAAATTATCGTCCACAACATAAAGCGGAAAATCAGGTTCATTAAAGCTACCTAAAATTCCGGCGCTTACCTCTTCACTTAAAATATCTCTGTAAAGCTCTGCTTCGTAACCGAGTTCTATTTCATCTATAAAATACCGTGTTGGCATAGAATTTCTATCAACTACCGTTATATTTAAGGATGCAATTTTATACTCACCATCAAGTATTTTCACAACAGCAGAATTTCTTAAAACCATTACCTGCTCGCTGTCGTTATTTTTAACTTCCATTAAAAATGTTGCCATATAAATTTCATCTGAAAGTTTTTTCTCAACTTCATCCTTAAAATTCAGTGAACAGTTAACATTTGTAAATGTCAAAAATGTTTTTAGTGCTGCTTTTATCGCTGATTTACCGTGAATATTACCACTCGGAACCAAACCAAAAATATCAGCATCGTCAGTAAAATAACTGTAGCTTTCATCTATATTTTTTTCTTCAAGATGTGCAAAGAAAATCTTTTTTACAAAATCCACAATCGGAAAGTTGTTTTCACACATACTTGCACCCCCAAACAGATATACC
>JAFVWD010000087.1 GCA_017501865.1 Clostridia bacterium
TTTGTAGAAGAATTTAAAGATTTTAGTTATTAAATCAATAAGATTTATAAATGACGGCATTCTGAAGAAATTGTCGAATGAGGTACCGAGAGTTCCTCGTTCTTCAATAACAGGAATAAATCTCTGTTTGCTGACATCATTCTGCATAAACTGAGGGTAATCAGGATTATCAAATACAGTTTGTTGTTCTTCACTCAGGAACATCCATTTGTAAAGGTCATCGTGACCGTCGTGAGTAGAAGAGTGCATCATATCTTTAATGAACCATGTGCTTTCAGGTAAGATACAAGTAGAAGCATCTATTCTCCAATCCGGTGAAATGTAATTAACATCCTGATGCTTTTGTTGAATGTAATCCTCAGGTAATTTGCCTGTTATATCAGCACAGGTTGCACCCATTGAAGCATATTTTGTATCAACAGTACCGTCAGAATCATTTGAATATGCAGAAACAATTGGAGTTCTTTGCATATTATAGCCTACAACATTATAAATTGTTGTTCCGTTTGCTTTTGCAGAATTGAGTAAGCTTTCTGCACTTTGTTGAACATCATAGTGGTAGAAATCAAGCTTTTCAATTAATTTTGCGTGCTTTTCTGAATCAAGCTGCATAAATATTTTTGCTTCTTCATAATACTCGTGTGGTACGAAGCTCCAGATACCCGGCATAGTAGCAAAAATCGGTATGAGACATTCATTGAAAACACGATCCTTTAAATTGTAAACAAGGTCGTCACCAATTGCAATGAAATCATCTAAAAGACCAGATACTGTCAAACCTTCAAGAAGCATATAAACAATGCCTCCTAATAAGTCGTTTTCTAATTCAGGCATAGCCTGTGCTGCGTAACGTTCAACAGCTTGAGTGTTAAGCTCAACCTTACCTGTGTAAAGCTCACCTGCAACAGCAGTGCCCAGGAGAGGACAGCATTGGAAAATTATTGTTTCAATATCAGCGGTGCCGTAAAGCTTTATATAGCTCATTGTAGTTACACCGCCCATGCTTGATGCACGGAAACGAACGGTGTCGTGTTTTGTTAATTCTTTGACTTCCTGAACAAAATCATAAAGCTTTTTCGCATTTTCAATCGGATCTAATCTGAAATCATATCCAAAATAATAGTTGTGGTCAATACTGTGCTCAACCTCATCTGTCGGATGAAATTCCTCACAGGTAACTCGTGGCGAAGAATTACCTTCATTGTCAAGTGCCAAATCACCAAAAATTTTATTAACACATTCAATAAGAACATCACCGAAAGCATCGTAATCGCCATCGTTTATAAGATTTCCTGCAGCAGAAATAACAGGTGTTAATTCACTGATTACATAAGCTGTATCAGGTCTGAATAAAACTCTTTCACCCGGTAAACCTTCATCAAGAGTAAGGGTACCGCTGCCAAGAGCGGCAACATAAATAATAGGTGGTTGACCGCAATTGCAATTTTCTTCAGCAGCAAAAGCGGGAACTACTGTTATGGATAGAAGAATGACTGATAATATTACTGAAATAACTTTTTTCAAAAGTATACCCCTTTCTTTTTTTGTTTTCTCCATTCTATCATAATTTTTTCCAATTTTAAAGTAGTTTTTATATTTTTTGAAAACTATTTAGTGTTCATACAGAAAAATTATGTTTTTGTTTACAACATTTTTTATTTGTGGTAAAATAAAGATGGAAAGAGGTTGTTTTTTATGTCTTATGCATCTTTTGCTTCAGTTTATGATGAATTAACAAAAAATGTTGATTATAAGAACAGAGCTTTATATATTCAGAAAATCTTAAGTGAATATAACATTAAAGACGGTTTGTTGTTAGATTTAGCTTGTGGTACAGGTTCGCTTTCTGTCGAGCTTTCTAAGCTTGGTTTTGAGGTGATTGGGACATATGCCTCACCCAAAAA
>JAFVWD010000088.1 GCA_017501865.1 Clostridia bacterium
ATTATTCCAAGGCTAATCTTTAATATAACACATTTTCTTATATTTTTCAATAAAAATGATTACGGGAATATATCGAAAATATTTCGAGAATTTTATATTGATTTTGCTTGTCTGATGTTATATAATTATTAGGTGGGTGATATTATTGAAAAGTTTGAAAAAGATTGAAAAGATTAAGTTAAAATCAATATTCATTTTTTTGATAAGCTTTGTGCTGACGGTATTTACAGCCTTTGCACTTCCGGTACAATCGTTTTTTTTGCCTCAGATTGCAGAGAAATTTGATTTCACCTACAAGCAGACCGAAGAAACATACAGCTTGTTTTCTAAGGATGCTGTGTACATAATGGATGATTGGGAGTTTTACTGGAATGAATTGCTGATTTCCGGGAACAAAAAAGATTATTCTCCGGATTTAGTAGTCAGCCTGCCTTCATCCTGGACAACCTATCAGCTTAACGGTAAGAGTTTACCGAATGGGGGCTTTGCGACATACAGAAAGATAATAACACGTGCTCCCAATGAGCAAAATATTATTATAACTTTACCAAATTTACCGGGGGCATACAGGGTTTTTGTTGACGGAAAATTAGTTTCTTCAAACTGCCTTTTAGAAGGAGATATAAGAGAGGTAAGCCTTTCTAACAGTGTTACTCACGTTAACCCTGTGGTTCTGAATTATTCTGAAGATAATACCTACGAGGTGATTATTGAGGTTTATTGTGAAAATTCAAGTGGTATAACAGTGCTCCCTATAATAGTAGATAATGCACAGTATGAATCGTACACAACATCGCTTTTGGTATTCAGATTTTTTATAATTGGTATAGTAGCAATGTTCCTTATATCAATTGTATCAATCAGCGTAGTTGCGTTCAAAGATAACCGCTTTTTCTGGTTGATTTTGTTATGTATTACATTCCTTATAAGAATTCTTATAAGCGGTAACGGCTACAGGCTTTCCAATGTGTTTTTCTTTGGGCTGAGCTACGAAGTCGTCATTACCATTATATATGCAACAACCTTTGTAATTAAGCTTTCATTGTTTATGCATATAGTACGTTCATTGAAGTTTAAAATTTCAGACAATTTTATGGTTCTGATTTCAGGACTGTTTTTGGTATGCACCTTCATACCGCAATTTATGAATGAAATTATATTTGATACTGCTAATTATATGCTTCTGCAGGCAGTTTCTTATATACTTGATGTTTATTTGCTTATAAAAATATCGAGAGCGGTTGCTGAGAAAAAAAGATTTTCAATCCCGTTCCTTATTGCAACCTGTATACTTATATCAAGTATGATTATAGATAATTATTTTATCAATGGATATATTCATAAAAATGTTGAATTTGTATTCCCGGTAGCAGGTATTATATTTATTCTCCTGCTTCTTATAATTCAGATTATAAGAATAGGCGAAGCGTATGTTGCAGAAATGAAAACTGCAGCTCTTACAGAGGAGCTTGCAGATGTCAATATGCGTCTTATGCTGAGTCAGATTAAGCCGCATTTTCTTTATAATGCGCTTAATACAATAAAATATCTTATAAAAAAAGACCCGAAAACGGCAGAACAGGTTGTAGTTAAATTTGCAAAGTATTTAAGGGCGAATATGGATTCTCTGACACAAAAAACACCTTTGCCCGTTGAAAAAGAGCTTGACCACGTTGCCAATTATACAGATATTGAGAAGCACCGCTTCGGTGACAGGCTGAATGTTGTTTATGAAACTGATTGCAAGAATTTTGTGATTTTACCTTTAACAATACAGCCTATAGTTGAAAATGCAATAAAACACGGAATTAACCAGAAGCCTGAGGGCGGTACCGTAACTGTAAGAACTTATGAGGATGAAGAACACTTTTTTGTAAGTGTGGCGGATGACGGTGTTGGTTATGATGTTAATGTTGCACCTTCAGATAACGATGAAAGGTCTCATGTTGGTATTAATAATATAAAAATAAGACTTAAAGAAATGCTCAATGCCACGGTAGATGTTGACAGTAAGGTGGGAGAGGGCACAAAGGTATTAATAACAATTCCTAAAAATGATGAAACGAGGTATGAACAATGTTGATTATGGCAGTAGATGATGAGATTCTCGCTCTTGAGGATTTTGAGGATACTTGCAGAGAAGTAGGTATTACAGATGAAATTGTTAAATTCAATAATCCTATAGAGGCATTGGGGTTTGTTGCGTGCAATAAGGTTGATATTGCCTTTCTGGATATTGAAATGCCTGTTATAAAGGGAATTGAGCTTGCAAGAAGAATTAAGGAGACTTCGAAAAATACAAGAATTATTTTTGCGACAGGTTACTCTGATTATGCTCTTGAGGCATTTAAGGTTGACGCAGTAGATTACGTTTTGAAGCCGTACGAGCCTGAAAGAATAAGTCAGGCATATGCAAAAGCACTCCTTGTAAAGGATGTTGAGGTTAAAAGTCACATATTTATAAAAACATTCGGCTATTTTGATGTTTTTGTAGACGGTAAATCGGTTTCATTTTCAAGTGCAAAGTCAAAAGAGCTTTTAGCACTTCTTATAGACAGAAACGGCGGTACGGTAAGTACCGAGCAAGCGATTCAGGTTTTGTGGGAGGGCAGAGAGTATAACGAAACAGTTCAGTCGTTATTCAGAAAGGTTTTAAAGTCATTAAGAATGACACTTGAGGAAGCCGGAATTTCTGAAATTCTTATTGATAGCCGTAACCAGAGAAGTATAGATAAAACAACATTTACATGTGATTATTATGAGTTGCTGGACACTAATGACAGCAGTAAATTCTTTGGTAAATATATGGAGCAGTATGATTGGGCAAAGGCTACAGAGAGTGAAATAGAAAAATTAATAGGCAGATAAATGAAAACGGAGCTGTAAAAACATCAGTTTTTACAGCTCCGTTTTATTGGTAGTAAAATGTTTATATAGCTTCGTGATTATTAAATATATGACTGCATAAACAATTATCCCTGAAATAATCCCTGAAAGGTCAACTAACAAATCCTCTGCCTGACAAGCTCTTCCGGGAACAAATATCTGATGAATTTCATCGGTTATTGCATAGAAGAATGAAATCGCACAGGAGGGTACAGGGCACAGCTTGTTTTTACAGGAAACAAAAAGATTTGTCATAAAAAATGCAAGACAGGCAAATTCTGAATAGTGAGCCAATGTTCTTACGATGTTTTCAGAAACAGAAAAGGGCAAAATGAAATTTATAAGATTGGTAAACCAACCACTTGTTTCGGTAGATTCTTCACCATTTTCGTGAGACAGGCAAAATATAAGAATGAAAAGTGAAAGTACAATCAGTAACGATATAATGAAATAAGGCTTGTTGATATTTTTAGCTTTCACTTTGTTTGTCTCCTGAATTGAAATAAATCGCATTTTGGGTTGCCGTGTTATAAATTCCGGTTACTCCATCATTAAGATAGAGGTCAGTAGAAGCCAAAAACAACGGAACAAAAACACCACTTGAAACAAGATATTTTTCACATTCATTAATTGCAGTTGCCTTTATAGGTTCCTTTAAAGAAACCTCAGCCGCTCTTAAAAGTGATTCATAAGAGTTATCTGTAAAATTGCAGGGCGGTGAAGATATATCTCTTAAAACGGAAACCGCTGTCGAGGTATCAGAATGAATCGGCAGTATTGCCATATGGTAGTCATCTTCTTCTATTACCTTTTCATATTCATCAACGTCAAAGGTGACTATGTTAGTAGTAATATTTGAGCCGAAAAGCTCTTTCCAGCCGTTGCAGATTTTATTCATAGAGCTTTCAAGAGAAGTAGGAACATAAATGTTGAGGTTGACTGCTTCTTTTATCTGAGTCGAGGCTAAAATCATATACTCGGAAGCCTTGTCAACATCTGAGTCGAAGCCTATAGGGTCAAAGGTAAATTTACTGTAGTGCTTTTCTGTTACTATTAAATCAGGAGCTACGAAATTTGTTGCCATACCCGTAGCGAATTTCGGTGTTGCAATAACAGAGTAGTCAATGGCAGAAAGCAAGGCTTTGCGTAAATTTTCATTTTTCATTACCCCTTTAGAGCAGTTGGAAACAATTCCCCATACGGTATCTGTAACAGGAGTAATTTTACCGTTAGGGTTTTCGATTCTGTTTGCACTGTCTGTAAGAAGAATGTCATAAGCATTGCTTGCGTATTTGGCAACAACATTTTTTCTCTTGTTTTCCATTGTCAGGTTAATCTGAGAATTATTTGCCTTTGTTCTTCCTTTATATTTCGGGTTGCGCTTAAGTGTAAGCTTCTTACCTTTTTCACATTCTGCTATGTAATAAGGACCGTTACAAATAATTGCAGATGGTGTAGTTCCGTAAAATCCTTCTGCAAGGTAAGCAAATCTTTCGCTTGAGGGAAAGCCTGCGGTTTCACCTAATGTGCTGAGAATTTCAGAGTGAGGCTCTGTAAGGATTATTTCAAGAGTCAGATCATCCTTTGCGGTAACCAAAATTGAATCAAGGTCCCCTTCGCCGTTATAGTACTCTTTTACACCGCGTATATATGAATAATTTTCATACCCTTCAAGCTGCTCGCTTATGACTTTTTTTATTGAGTAAACATAATCGTTTGCAGTAACACGGTTGTCAAAATCAACTTCACCTATAATACCTTCATTTGCTTCCGCAATATACCATATAGCTTTGGGATTTAAAGAAAATGTGTAGGTGAGTCCGTCTCCGCTTATTGAGTATTTGGTTGCACCTGCAAGCTGGATTTCACCGTTCTGATTGAATTTTAAAAGACCTTCAAAGCAGTTAACTGCAGAGATTGTTTCTGCATCACCTGTAGCTTTTAACGGGTCAAGCGTTTCGATTTTATCAATAAATCCTACATTGAACTGAGCAGTTTTTAGTAAAGTACAGCTTGAAAATGTGCTTAATACCAAAACAAGGCACAAAACAAACGAGATGGTTCTTTTAATCATTTTTTATCCTTCTTATATTTACAAATTTTACTTAATATACATTCATCACATTTAGGTCTGCGTGCAATACAGACTTTTCTGCCGTGAAGAACAATTCTGTGACAGAAGTCATTGCTTTCAGACGGAGGTAAAATCTTTTTCAGCTGAAGCTCAACAGCCTTGGGGTCTTTACTGTCAACAAGACCTAAAAGATTTGTAATTCTTATAACGTGAGTATCGGCAACAACCGCAGGCTTTTTATAAATATCGCCAACAATCAGGTTGGCGGTTTTCCTGCCAACACCCGGAAGTAATGTCAGTTCTTCAATGGTGTCAGGTAAAATGCCGTTGTATTTTGTTCGGACCATTTCTGCCATACCGACTAAGTCCTTGGCCTTTGCCCTGTAAAAACCACAGGAATGAATCAGTTTTTCAACATCTTCTACTGCAGCTTCAGACAATTCATTTTCTGTAGGGTATTTCTCAAAAAGTGCAGGAGTTACTAAGTTAACCCTTGCATCAGTACATTGAGCAGAAAGGCGGGTAGCAACGAGCAACTGAAAAGGTGTTTCGGCATTTAACTGACAAATAGCCTCGGGGTAATCTTGCTTTAAGAGCGCGCAAATTTCTTTTGCTTTTTCCTTTTTAGTCATTCCTTCACCACCAATTTTCAATAAAATACACAATACCTAATAAATATACTCTTTTTTTTATAAAAATACAATATCATTTAAGAAAATATGTTATAATAAATTTTGTAACAAATCCCTTTTTTGTGTGTCTAATAGTTGAAAACACAAAAAAGGGGAGGGTGAATGTGAAAAATATAATAAAAAATGAAAGGGGTGACGGCTTTGGATGATTTAGAAAAAATGTGTAATCTGCATTACAGATATGTAAAGGGGTATGCATTATCTTTGTGTCTGAATGAGACATTGGCTGAAGATATAACGCAGGAAACTTTTTATAATGCAATTAAGAAGATAGACACATTTAAAAATGACTGTAAAATTGAAACCTGGCTTTGCAGCATTGCAAAAAATATTTTCCTTAATCAGAAAAGAAAGAAGCAAACAGAAAATATTTTAGATTACCCCAATTTAGTTGCAGACAGTAACATAGAAGAAAATGTTATTAAAGACGAAAATGTAAGAAGAATTTTAACCGAAGCCGTTAAATTAGAGACACCCTATAAGGAAGTTTTTTATATGAAGTCTTTAGGCGATATGCCATACTCGACTATTGCAGATGTGTTTGGAAAAACAGAAAACTGGGCGAGAGTTACTTACTTCAGAGCAAAAAAACAAATAGAAGAAAGGATGAGTAGTGATGAGTAAAATAAATTGTTCTTTAATTAAAGATTTATTACCACTTTATATTGATGACCTTTGCAGTAAGGAAACCACAGAAATTGTAAGCAACCACCTTGAAATCTGCGAGGATTGTAACAAAGAATATGAAACGCTTAAAACCGAGCCGAAAGTAAAACCGCAACAGGACAATTCACAGGAGTTAATTAAAAAGGTGAATAAGAAATTCGGTAAGGATAAAAAATGGGCAGTAATTAAAACTGTTTCAATTATTCTTGCGATAATTATTGTTGCAGGGGTTGTTGCGTTTTTTAAAGTGCCACTTTACGTAGCAAAAGAGGCGTTTCAAGATTCGGGTGTCAGTTATCCCGAAAATTATGAAACCTGGGAAATTGGTAGTAAAGAAAAAAAGAATTTCTCACACAAGGCGGTTGATATGTATATTAACGAAAACTTTGGTAAATACGAAGTGAGTGATAACGGACAGAGTTTAGTGTTTAAGTATGAAGATGGCAAGAAAAGTATTGTGTATTATACAGGACTTGAAAGTATTCCTTCGTGGGATGAAGATGAAAATGTGTTAAAGGATATGTATGACTCATACCATATGTTGCCGTCGGTTATAAAACGAGGTCTGGAGAATTTAGGTGTAAATACCGAGGTTGCTTTAGGTTACGACAGAAACGTATGCAAAACTTTAATAAAAACAGCACCACCGGAAGTAAAGTTTTTCTACTCTTATGATTCTTACGCAACAGCTTGTGCTTACTATGGTTGCTTCAATCACATTATGCCTTATGCAACTAATTCAGAATATTATCTTTTAGCTGAAAATGATGAGTTTTCTGTGTGGGGTTGGACGAGATTTACCGAGGATTTTAATACTTATCTGTTGGAATTTCAATCAAAGAAGGATTTAAGAAAAAGTTCTACGATAAGTGTTTCCGGTTTCACAAAGGAAGAAGCGCAAGAGATATTTAAATATGTAGTTATGAAATAAAACAATTGCCCCACAACATTTTTTAAAAATGTTGTGGGGCAAATTAA
>JAFVWD010000089.1 GCA_017501865.1 Clostridia bacterium
CCAATACGGAATCAAGAAATTACCGGTATTTGCAGCCGAGGTACCACTACCATTATTAACCTTATAAATGTTAGTGTCATAATTTGCTACGACTCTTTCATCTATATCAAGAGCAACCTTAAGCTGCTCACTTCCACCCCATTTTTCTTGACCCATATCAAATTCCAAACCTTTACGGTTATTGTTTTTCATTGGAATCTGAATGAAATCAAGGGGAATCTCTCTTAAATGCTTAACAGCATATTCAATATCACAAACATCATCTGTAAATGCGTTGTAGGCAAGGTTAAAGAACGGATTTCTTTCGTTTCTTTCATATTCCCAATGTTGACGAAGCCCCATTAATATGTAAGCTCTTATAGCAGGGTCCTTTTCGAGTCTTAAAAATGTTGTTGTACAGAGGAAACCTAAGTTATCATCAATATGACAAACTCGTGCATCATCCTTCTTTGGTTGTGCTGCATTCAAAAGATAATGCTCATCAATAGCAAGTCTTAAGAATTCTTTTCTGTATTTTTCATCACCCGACATATGGTAAGCAACATTTAAGAATGTAAGAATTTCAAGTGAATTAATGCACTTTTCCCAAAGCCACATACTTTTACCGTTAAGCTCTTCAGGATCCCAACAAGCCCATGTTGTAGGCTTGTCATCAATGTCGTGAAGACGGTATTTATGCTCTATTATATGGTCAACTATGTCGCAAATAATTTCTTTTATAAATTCCTTTTCTTTCTTATCTGCGCAGAAATCATAATAAAGCGAGAAGCCGAAGAAGTGACCTGTCATTTCATCGCTTGAGGTTTCACCTAACCATTCACAGCTTCCGTCAGGCGCTTTATGCCACTCACCACCATCAATCTGCATATCAAGGTTTTCACCGTAGCCCTCATCGCCTTCATATCTTACAGCACGTGCTGTAAAGCCCTTTTTGCCTGTTATCTTGGTAAGAAGAGCACATGCATTCATTGTTCTTCTTGCTGCTTCTAAAACCTTTTTATCTTTTGTTACTGCATAGCAATAGCAAATTCCACCTAAATAATAGTGACTCCAAAGACCGTCATTGTCTGTAATATTAGGTTTGCCTGTTGTAATATCATTATTAGTGATATCACCCATACCTGTAACAAAGCCCGGCTTACGAACAAAATATTTTTCGGTGTAATCAAACACCTTCTGTGCTTTTTCGGCAAGTGTCATTTCTTCTTCGTAAATTCTTGTAACACCTGAATCTGTAGCGGTCCAAATATCATTACCTGAGAAAATAACATCATTTACCTTTTCATCTAACACCCAACGGGTTGCCGGAAGATATTTTCTTACACCATTTTTCACAAGAATTAAACCTGCATTTGAAGCAAAGGCAATTCTTCCGTCATCACTGAATGCAATTTTATAAATTTCTTCACTCGGAAGTGATGATAATTCATCCGGTCCGAACCAAGAGTTATTATTATCGTAAATATAAGCACCTTTATCTGTTGCAAGCCATAAGAAGCCTGTCTTTTTATCAAATGTTATAGAGTTAATATGGAAATATGGCATTGAAGAATGCTCAGGGAAAATGCACATCCAATGCTTTCTTTTACCGACAAAAACAGTGAGAGCGGTATCACAGTTAGCCATAAGCTTTCCCGGTGCCGATGAAACTCCCTCCGCTTTAAGTTCGTTGTCATAAAAGAATTTAAACTCATCACCTTCAAGCATATAGATATTATTTTCAGTGATAAGCATTGTTTCCGTTGCATATGTAATTCCTTTAACCTCTTCATCTAAGGTTTGCATTTCGCGAATTTTACCGTTTTCACAAATGTAAACAGTTTTACCTGCAGCAAAATAAACCACACCGTCTTTACCCTGTGCAATTACATTTACCGCATCGCAATTAAAAGCACCAAAGGAACCGTCCTTCTTTGAATAATTAATACCGTTTTCAGTACCGATATAAATTGTACCATCACCTGAAGCACCAAGACATAAAGCCTTATCTGCCAGAAGACCTTGTTCAGCATTGTAAACTTCACACATTCTCTGTGCAAATTTATTTGATTTATAAACACCTTTTCTTTCCATAATTGACTCCTGTTCTCAATAGTAACAGTCGAACACACAACTGTGTGTTCGGCCGTCTTTTATTTTTTATACGAAACCTTAACCTCGTTTTCAACTGCATTCACACATATTTCGCTTGTTTCTTTTTCAGCCCGCTCAATAAGTATATCTGCAATTTCATCTTCAATATCTTTTCTGATATTTCTTCTTATATCTCTTGCACCTCTGCCGCCGTCAACCGACTTTTCGGCAATAATTTCAGAAACGCCATCACCAACAACAAAATTAATACCTTTGTCTTTAAGTGGTTCCTTAAGCTCTGCAATAAGAATTTCTGCTATTTTAACAAGGTTTTCTTTATTGAGATTATTAAAGAAAATGATTTCATCTACCCTGCCTATAAACTCAGGTCGCAAGAAATCCTTCAATGCTTTCATAGATTTATCCCTTGAATATTCATTAGCATCACGGTTAAATCCTAAAGCCGACTCCTTTTGCTCACTACCTGCATTAGAAGTCATAATAATTACTGTATTTTCAAATCCTACAGTTCTACCCTGAGCATCGCTCGTTTTTCCTTCGTCGAGTATCTGAAGAAGTATGTTAAGAACATCCGGATGAGCCTTTTCAATTTCATCGAAAAGTATTACCGAATACGGCTTTCTTCTTACTTTTTCAGTTAACTGACCGGCTTCATCGTAACCAACGTACCCGGGTGGTGAACCTATAAGCCGCGAAACACTATGCTTTTCCATAAATTCAGACATATCAAGTCTTATGAGTGTCTCAGGTGTTTCGAACAACTCGTTTGCCAACTGCTTTACAAGCTCTGTTTTACCTACACCCGTAGGGCCGACAAAAATGAAAGATGCAGGGCGTCTTACTGCGGAAATCTGAACTCTGCTACGCTTTATCGCTGTGCAAAGAGCCTCTACCGCTTCATCCTGACCTATTATTCTGCTCTTTAGTTTCACTTCAAGTGTTGAAAGCTTCTTTAAATCATTTTCTATTATTTTTGTTGTAGGAATACCAGTCCAAAGATTTATTACCTTTGCTAAATCTGCCTCTGTAACAGCATTATCTGAAGCTTTTTTCTTAAGCTCCTCTTCAGAAGCCTCAAGCTTCATCTTCTCAGCTTTTGCGTAACTGAGTTTTTCGTAATCAATCTCGCCTTCAGTAACATTTACAATATCTTCGATTTCTTCATCGAGTCTTTCCAACTCTTTTTTAAGCTTATCGTAATCACTGATAGCGACATTACGAAGATTTGCACAGGTACATGCTTCATCGAGCAAATCAATTGCTTTATCAGGTAAAAACCTGTCATTAATGTATCTTTCGGAAAGTGTTACTGCTTTGTACACCAAATTGTCACTGATAGAAACTCTGTGATACTCCTCGTAATACTCTTTTATACCCAAAAGCATATTGTAGCAATCAGAAATTGATGGTTCTTCCACCTTTACAGGCTGAAAACGTCTTTCAAGAGCTGCATCTTTTTCTATATGCTTTCTGTATTCATTAAATGTAGTAGCACCTATAACCTGAATTTCACCACGGGAAAGTGCGGGTTTCAATATATTTGCAGCGTTCATTGAACCCTCTGCATCACCTGTACCAACGAGGTTATGAACCTCATCTATAAAGAGAATTATATTGCCTTCCTGTTTAACCTCGTCAACAAGCCCTTTTATTCTGCTTTCAAATTGACCTCGGAACTGTGTGCCTGCAACAAGTGCTGTAAGGTCTAAAAGATGTATTTCTTTATCATAAATCTTTGCAGGAACCTCACCATTTGCAATTTTCAACGCAAGACCTTCTGCTATTGCAGTTTTACCAACACCCGGCTCACCAATTAAGCACGGATTATTTTTAGTTCTTCTGCAGAGTATCTGAATAACTCTGTTAATCTCTGTTTCTCTGCCGATTATTCTGTCAATTTTGCCATCCCGAGCTTTACCTGTAAGGTCGGTGCAATAGAGATCAAGAAATTTCCTTTTGCTTTTTTTCTTTCTTTTTTTAGATTTTTTGCCGGAATCAGCTTCTTCAACTTCTTCTGCATCAGCTTCTTCAGCATCATTATTTTTTGACTTAGGGGTATCTGAGCTGAATAAATTCTGCAAGAAAGGCATTGTACCTGCTCCGCCCGGTTGAAAGCTGTCCATATCACCGAACATATCACCGAATTGCTCGCTTACTGCTTCTATATCATCATCGGTAATCCCCATATTTTCCATCATTTGCTTAATAGGACCTATATTTAAATCCATAGCACACTTAATGCAAAAACCTTCTTGTGTAGTTTTTTCGCCTTCAATTTTTGAAACGAAAATAACAGCAGGACGTTTTTTGCATTTTGAACACATCATTTTGTTATCCATTAATTTCTCCTGAAAATATTAGTAAAATTATTTAGTACGATAATAATCGTGTGAAAATTATTATTTTTTCGCGTTCTTTTCTTTTACCTGACGGATAACGTCCGGAATATAGCTAAAGAAAGCTACCATTGTAAGTATTGCCGAAATTACAACAAGTATCATCATAAGAGGATTTGGAATTGTGAAAATATTATTGAAAGCACCTACTTCAGGACCAAAACCAATTATGAAAATCATTACAACATAAAATGCAAGTGTTGCAACCTTACCGTAAATTTCAGCTGCACCCGGACGAAGACCTATACTGAGCATAATTACACTACCCAGAACCATTATAAATTCCTTACCTATAAACACAAGAAAAACCCAGCTGAAAGCCTTAAGCATAGTATCTTCTGCATTATTGAAGGTTAAGAATAAAATTATCGCAAGTGTAATTTGTGTTAATTTATCTGCCAACGGGTCGAGCATTTTGCCAAGTGCACTGATTTGATTGAATTTTCTTGCGATTTTTCCGTCAACAAAATCAGAAAGTCCTGAAAGGGCAAGAATAACAACTGCTGTAACGTATTGCTCCTGCATAAAATAATAAGCAAAAAACGGTATAAGAATAATTCTTATAACACTTATTAAATTCGGAATAGTTAAACAGCCTTTAAATAAATCTTTCATACATAAAACCTCTTTGCTTTAACTAAATATTTTTAATAACGGATTGTTATTATTTACAAACTCATAAATTTTGGATGTACTTACGAGCGATGATAAGAATTCATCATCAGACTGTCCGACAATAAAGAAAAGAATTGTACAAACGATAACTAAAACAATAACTGATTTAATTACACCGAATACCCCGCCCAATAAGCCGTTAACTTCTCTTACAACAGGTATTTTGCTTATAGTATCATCAAAAATGCGCACGATAAATTTAACAAGTAAAACTGCTAAAATAAACAAAACAACAAGAACAAGGGACTGTGTAAATGTAAGCAAAACATTATCTGCTATATTAACCATAAAGCTTTCCACAAGTGCCTCTGTATCTGCCGGCTTCTGTTTAATAATAGCATCTGAAATTGCAGAAACATTAAATCCAAAACACTCTGCAAGCCTAAGTGCATTCTGCGGTAATTCGCTGATTAAAGTTGCAATATTCTCATCATTGTTTGATAAACCCATTTTTGAATCAGAAATTGCATTTGTAAGCTGAGACTTAATCATACCACGCACAAAAGAATCATAAGCAAATTTTGCTACAGGCTCTGCCAATATATAAGCTAAAATCCCTGCAATTATTGTTGACAAACCATCGAACAAAGCCTCAACAAAACCTTTCTTCACAGCTAAAATAACAATCGCTGCAATTAAAACGATAAAAGCAATATCTAAAACCATTGTCATAAGAATACCTCCTTAATTATATTGTAAAGCCGAGTTCAAGTTCGCTGTCGCCAAAAGAGTAACATCTTGAAACACAGCCTAATGAATGTACAAAACAGTACTTGTCAGTAGGATAAATACCGTAAAGCTTACCTATTACATCTATATTACCTACATTTCTTCCTTTAAGATTATATACCATTATGCAATTTTCCGCAAGAGCAAATATGTACTTATTACTCATTAACATTGAAGAAACCTTATAGTCAAGCGCAATGCTTTTCTTAAGCTTGCCTGCTGCTGAATAAATTGAAATATCGAAAACATTTGCACTACCGTACTTTGCAAGACAAGTTGCATAGCTTCCGCTTTCGTTAAAATCAAAAGCAATAAACTCACTTTCAAAATATTTTGCAACCTCTTTGAATTCATCTCCGTTTTTCTTAATCTGATAAATACCTGTATTAGAAAACACGGTTAATGTTGAAGGATTTGTAAACTGTAAATCAAGCGCTACAATATCTGCAAGCTTCTGTGTATTCAGTGCAGAGCTGTACTCAAATCCGAAAAAGTGCACTACTGTATAAATTGCACCGTTCTCAGCATTCATTGTTGCAACACCGGCAAACTTACCGTCATCTGAAAGTGTTATTGAAGAAATATGCTCATAGGCACAGTTCCATTGAAATCTTACTTCGCCCTGTTTGTCAAATACAGCTAAAACACTTGTCGATTTCTCGCCTCTTATAGCAAATGCATAATTACCGTTCTCACCGTATTCTGCTGTTATTATAACTCCCGAAGTATTTCCTGATGCAATTTTTTCTTTTTCCGTAATTAATATGTATCCGGTTCCGTTCCTGTCAAAAACAACTGCTTTTTTGTTATTGATTGAAAATGCCGGTCTCGAAAAAGTGTGCTTTTCATTTAAAACGAGTGTACCGTTCGAATCATAGACAGAGACAGATTTATCTGACAATATTAAAAGGCTGTCGCCTATTATTCCCATATTAATAACATCGTCACTTTCAATAGCAAACGGATAATTTTTTCCTCCGCCAAATACACTTGTAGCTATTCTTGCCGAAATTGCATCTACAGGCAAAATACCGATAGCCGAAGCAAGAAAAGTAATCAAAAACACAAATACAAGTGTAAATGAAATTATTGAAATTGCCCTTTGCTTCGGAGAAAGTCTTTTTACCCGTTTTTCTAACGAATAACCAGTATTCAATTCTTTAAGCTTTAGCTTCATCAATTTCACTTCCGTAAAAAACTTTATTAAGATATAAACCGTCAGGAATAACGGTAACACCTGCATTAACACGCTCTTTACTTTCAATTATAGCAGGAATATTATCACACTCAATTTTACCCTCTGCTACATATAAAAGCGTTCCCGCCATTATACGAACCATATTATATAAAAATCCGTTACCGCAAACTTTAAATATAACCAGGTCGCCTTCTCGTTTTACTGAGGCAGAATAAATTGTTCTGACCTTCGAAGCGACTGTTGCACCCGATGCACAGAATGCTGAAAAATCAAACTCACCGACAAAA
>JAFVWD010000090.1 GCA_017501865.1 Clostridia bacterium
AAGTAAAACACCTATTGTACTTTTACCTGCCGCGGGCATACCTATAAGCACTATATTTTTCATAACCTTCACCTTCTTTGTGCATAAAATTGAAAAATGCACAAATTTCCTGTCGTTTTTATTTGATTTTATCACTCTTTTTTAGAAAACTCAAGAATGGGTTTTTATAACCTCAATATCTATTGACAAAAAATATTGAGTGCTTTATAATTTAGTTAATAAACCAAAAATCAACCCTCGGTTTTGTGCAATTTTTACATAAACCAAAAAACATTTTGAGTAGAAATTTTTCACTTGAAATTTCGGTTGATTTATCCACATTTTGATTTGCGTTTTACGCAGTAAAGGAGAAAACAAAATGAATTTTGAACAATGGAACGGCTTCGTTGACGGTGAATGGCGTCATATTATTGACGTAAGAGACTTCATTCAGAGAAACTACACTCCTTACCACGGCGATTCTGAATTTTTAAAGGGTGCTACTGAAAGAACAAAGAATTTAACTAAAAAATTCTATGACCTCTGTGAGGAAGAGAAAAAGGCCGGCGGCGTGCTTGATATTGATACTGAAAACGTATCCTCTCTTTGCAGTTATGCACCCGGCTACCTTGATAAAGAAAACGAGCTTATAGTCGGTGTTCAGACAGATGCACCTTTAAAAAGAGGGGTTCATCCGTTCGGCGGTATAAGAATGGCAAGAGATGCCTGTAAGGCTTATGGCTATGAGCTTTCTCAGAAGGTTGAGGATTATTTCAAATACAGAACTACCCACAATGACGGTGTTTTCAGAATTTACACCGATGAAATGCGTGCTGCCCGTCACTGTGCTCTTTTAACAGGTCTTCCTGATGCTTACGGTCGCGGAAGAATAATAGGCGACTACAGAAGAATTGCACTCTACGGTATAGATGCACTTATTGAAAAAAAGAAAGAGGATAAGCGCTTAATCGGCTTAGAAAATGCTTCTGCAGAATCTATGAATTTACTCGAAGAGCTGTACAAGCAAATTGAGTTCTTAGGTCTTCTTAAAGAAATGGCAAAAATGTATGGCTTTGATATTTCAAAACCTGCTTCAAATGCAAAAGAAGCAATTCAATGGACATATTTCGGTTACCTCGCTGCTAATAAAGAGCAGAACGGTGCTGCTATGTCATTCGGCAGAACAAGTACCTTCTTCGATATTTATATCGAAAGAGATATTGCTGCAGGTGTTCTCACCGAGGAGCAGGCGCAGGAGCTTATTGATGATTTAGTTTTAAAGCTTCGTATGTGCCGTCACTTAAGAACCCCTGAATATAATGAGCTTTTCGGCGGAGATCCTATGTGGATTACAGAAAGTGTCGGAGGTATGGGTGAGGATAACCGTACTCTCGTTACAAAAACATCTTTCCGTATGCTTAACACTCTTCGCACTCTCGGCCCTGCTCCCGAACCGAACCTTACTGTTCTCTGGAGCTACCGTTTGCCTGACGGCTTCAAAAAATTCTGTGCAAAGCTTTCTATAGAAACAGATGCAATTCAATATGAAAATGACGATTTAATGAGAAACGATTACGGCGATGACTATGCTATTGCCTGCTGTGTTTCTGCAATGAAGGTCGGCAAGCAAATGCAGTTCTTCGGTGCAAGAACAAACCTTGCAAAGCTTTTACTTCTTACTCTTAACGGCGGTGTTGACAATGTTTTCGGCACCAAGGTCGGTCCTCAGATGGATGTTATGGATGATGATGTTCTCGACTTTAATACTGTTATGGAAAGATTCAGAATTTACCTTTCATGGCTTTGCAGACTTTACGTCAATACAATGAATACAATTCACTTTATGCATGACAAGTATGCATATGAAAGAACCCAGCTTGCACTTCATAATACCGATGTTGAACGTCTTATGGCTTTCGGTGTTGCAGGTCTTTCAGTTATTGCCGACTCACTTTCTGCAATTAAATATGCACGTGTTACTCCTATAAAGGATGAAGAAACAGGCCTTATTGTAGACTTTAAGGTTGAGGGTGATTTCCCTAAATTCGGTAATGATGATGAAAGAGTTGACCTGATTGCTCAGAACCTTATACGCGATACTATTACTGAGCTCAGAAAAACTCCGACTTACAGAAATGCTATTCATACACTTTCTGTTCTTACCATTACTTCTAATGTTGTTTACGGTAAGAAAACAGGTGCTACTCCTGACGGCAGAAAAAAGGGTGAACCATTTGCTCCGGGTGCTAACCCGATGCATAACCGCGAAACGAACGGTGCGCTTGCTTCACTTAACTCTGTTGCAAAGCTTTCTTATTGCGATGCGCGTGACGGTATTTCGAACACCTTCTCTATTGTTCCTGAGGCTCTCGGTAATAATATGGATGACAGAGTCGAAAACCTCGTAAGCATTCTTAACGGTTACTTCCTTAATAATGCCCACCACATAAATGTAAACGTTTTAAACAGAGAAACTCTCCTTAAGGCATATGAGCATCCGGAAGATTACCCGAACCTTACTATACGTGTTTCAGGTTACGCGGTTAACTTCTGCAAGCTTTCTAAAGAACAGCAAAAAGAGGTTATTATGAGAACCTTCCACGAAGCAGTATAATTATGACAGGTAAAATTCATTCTTTTCAAAGTCTTGGTACTGCCGACGGACCCGGTGTCCGCTCAGTTGTATTTTTACAAGGATGTCCCTTAAGATGTGCTTGTTGTCATAATCCTGACACATGGGATTTCAACGGCGGAGAAAATGTCTCTGCCGATGAGATATTCAGAAAAATCAAGCGATTCAAGAACTATTTCGGTAAGGAGGGCGGTGTAACCGTTTCAGGCGGTGAGCCCCTCTTACAGCCCGAATTTATAATAGAGCTTTTTACACTTTGTAAAACAGACGGTATAAGTACAGCTGTTGATACCTCAGGCTGTGTTCTGAACGAAAAGGTAAAAGAGGTTTTAAAGCTTACAGATGTTGTTTTGCTTGATTATAAATATGTTACCGATGAGCTTTATAAAGAAAATGTCGGTTGTGAAAAAGCTCACGTAGATAAATTTTTAGAATACCTTAATTCTCAGAATACAGATACCTGGATAAGACAAGTTATTATAAAAGACCTTAATAACAATGCTGATTCTGTAAAAGCACTCAAGGAATTAAAGAAAAAATATAACTGCATAAAAAAAATAGAGCTTTTACCATTCAGAAAGCTCTGCATTGAAAAATATAAAAACCTCAACATTCCTTTTCCGCTTGCCGAAACAGAGGAAACAAGCAAGGCGGAAATTGAAAACCTTGAAAAATTCTTATAAAAATTACTCAGGTGCATACCAAATAATATGCACCTGAGTTTTCTTTTTGTTGTTTTGTTTTCTATTCTTACAAGATGATTCAAATTTAATTTTAAATGCAAAAGCCTTTTCTTTACTTTAAAGACATACAAAGATATGTCCGAGTAAATAAAAGGCTCTTTTGCTAAAATTATTTTGTTTTCTGATATATGATTCAAATTTAATTTTAGATGAAGAAGCCTTTTTCTTTACCCCGAAGGCGTACAAAGGTACGTCGAGCGGGTAAAAAAATGGCTTATTCGCTAAAATTATTTTGAAGCATTTATTGCCTCTTGTAATTTTTCATTAGCCCTCGCCTGCGCAGCTTTTCTTTGCGCCTTTTTTTGGCGGGATTTGTAGGTCATAAGGTCACTTACGCAATCGTCGGGCAAATCGCAGTCACCGACAGAAAGAATATGCTTGTTGTAGAGACCTTTAAAGTTTGAACCACCTGTTGTGAGTAATTTGTGTGCCTTTGCGTACTTTATAAGCTCCGCTTTTTGCTCTGCAGTCATATTTGGTGTGTAAACCTCTATGCCGTCAAGACCTGCCTCTACGAGCTTGTCCAGCAAATCAGGATTTTTTGAGCGATACGGATGAGTGAGAACAGCTATACCGCCTGCATCGTGAATTGCCTGAAGAACATCAAAAACGTCTTCATACTGAGGTGAATGATTTACAGACTTTTCACCATCGGGGCTGAAAAGCTCATCGTAAAGATCGCTGTAAATTTTATCTGCGAATCCCATTTCAATGAGTGCCTGCATTATGTGAACCTTATAAACGTTAGTTGAACCTGAAGCACATTTTGTAATGAATTCAGGTGTAACGGGATAACGTTGAGCCACCTTGAGCATCATAAAATGAGAAGATCTTTTTCTTAATTGTGAGTTTCTGCTGCAAAGACCTTCAAGTCTGTCAGGAAAATCAGGTAAATAACACATTAAGTGAATTTCTTGATTATTTGTTTTGTCTGTAGCCGAAAGCTCGACTCCCGGTACTACATTTACTCCCATTCTGTCTCCTATAATTTTCCCCCTGACAGTGCCTGCCAAACAATCGAGATCTGTAATGGCAATTGTTGAAATATTGCGTTTTTTAGCAAGTAATATAAGATCTTCAATTCCGAGTGAGCCATTAGAGAGTCTTGTATGGCAATGTAAATCCGCTGACAAAATAATCCATCCTTTCATAAACCTGTAAGGTAACTGTCACCTTGTACAAAATTTTAATAAAAATATAACTAATTTAACGGAGAAATGAGACTTTTTTAGAAAAAAAGCACACAACCCCCTAATATATGATAGTGTATATATTTTATAACATTTTTTTAAAAATTTCAAGAGGTTTCTTTTTCTTTTTTCTTAAAAAGACTTTTTTTGGATTAAATTAATGGTAATATAGTCGGCTATAATAATTCCTTTCACACTAAATTGATTTTTTCTGTTTTTTATGGTAAATTAACTTATATAATCCTGAAACCGAGGTATTTTTATGTCAAAAGTTTGTTATGTTGCTTTAAGCGGTGGTGTTGATTCTGCCGCGGCAGCACTCGTTTTAAAAAAACAGGGGTATGAGGTCAGAGGTGTTACTCTCCGATTAAAGCCCGACAATTCAGCAGATAAAGATATTGCCGATGCTAAAGCTGTTGCAGACTGTCTTGGCATTTCTTTTACCGTTCTTGACAGACGCGAAGAGTTCAAAAGAATAACCGACTATTTCTGCAATGAATATTTAAAGGGCAGAACCCCAAACCCGTGTGTGGTATGTAACCCTACTATTAAATTCGGTGAGTTGGTAAAATACGCAAAGGAAAACGGTGCAGAATTTCTTGCGACAGGCCACTATGCCGATATTCTGAAAGACGAAAACGGAATTTTTTATATAAAAAAAGCTCCGTCAAGGAAAGACCAGAGCTACTTTTTATGCAAGCTTAATCAGGAAATATTATCCTTTGTACGATTCCCGCTTTCTGCCTATACTAAAGAAGAGGTTCGTGAGCTCGCACAACAGGCAGGGCTCAATGTCGCGGAAAAAAAGGACAGCCAGGAGGTTTGTTTTATTCCTGATGATGACTACATTTCTTTTATAGAAAAAGAGAAAAGTCCGAAAGAAAATTTCGGAAGCTTCATTTCTTCAGATGGCGATATTTTAGGTGAGCACAAGGGCATATATAAATACACCATAGGTCAGAGAAAAGGACTCGGCGCATTTGGAAAGCCTATGTATGTTTTAAAGCTTGACGCAATAAATAATACTGTCACCGTCGGTGATAACAACGAGCTTTTTAAAGAGGAAATTGTTTGCGAGGATGTTTCATTTGTTTCGGGAACTATTCCTGAAGGCACACTTTTCTGTGATGTGAAAATCCGGTGTGCTGCAAAGCCTGCTCCTGCAACATTAACAATGGTAAAACCTTCCTCGTGCGTTATTAAATTTTCTGAACCTCAACGTGCGGCAGCCGCAGGTCAAACTGCCGCTATATATAACGGAGATATACTCCTTGGTGGCGGAACAATAATATAAATACTAAACCCTGTAAAAAACAGGATATAACAAGGGTTCTGTAGGCTTGTTAAGCCCACAGAACCCTTGATGCTTATATTTTTTACTTTCTGCGTTTTTTACAGTCCCGCTTTATTTTTTAATGCTTTTACTTGCAGTGTAGCTGCTTGAGTTTTTTGCATTGAAGGCACGAACCGTGTACTTATATATCTTGCCTTTTTTTGCAGTCTTATCTGTGTATGCAAATGTTTTACTGCTGACATCGGAAAGAATACTCCATCCTGTCCATTTGCCGTTTACATATTCATTTCTGTAAACTCTGTAATTTTTAGTTCCTGCAACCTTGTTCCAGGTTACTTTAATACCGCTTGAAGCTTTTGTAACTGTTACTGTAGGATTCAGCAAACGAATTACATTTGATGAAGCCTTGTAGCTGCTCTTTTTATCACCGTAAACAGCACGAACAGTATATCTGTAATATGTCCCTGCTTTTGCCTTTTTATCTACCCAGGCAGTTTTGTCAGCTTTTGCTGTACCACGGTTAGTCCAACCCGACCATTTTTTTGTCTTTGCATTGTAGGTTGAAGAGTAAACCGTATAGCCTGTTGCATTTTTGACTGTACTCCAGGTAACTTTTATACCATTGCTTACATTCTTTGCAGTTACCACGGGGGTTACATCATATTTCATACCCTTGGTAGCCTTGTACGGACCGTAATAGTCATAATTAACCGCACGAACTGTATAGCTGTAATAATTACCTATCACAACACCCGCATCTTTTAAAGTGGTTGCCTGAATGTTCGAGCCGTATTTCATCCAACCCGACCATTTTTTGGTTTTAGTGTTGTAGGTCCTTCTGTAAATTGCATATTTTTTTGCGTTTTCAATTTTATTCCAGCTTACAATTATTCCATCGGGGGTAATTTTTGTTTTTACTATAGGCATTTCTAAAGTGAATTTTTCTGTTTCGACAAAAGTGAATCCATTTTCTACAGCATACTGTTCAGCACTACTGCCACTTACACCATATATTACAAAGTCCTCGACCTTTTCATATCCATTTATAGGATTTTTGATATAACCAACGGATTTTTCGCCTATATTTATTACTGACGATGGAATAGTTACCGCTTTTAAGCTTTTACAATTTATAAAAGCTTTGTCGGCTATTGCTTCGGTTCCGTTTTTAACCATATAATGACCGCTTATATTATCATTTTCTGCACTGATGAGGTATTTGCTTATATAGATTGCGTGTGCACCCTTGGCTAATGCAGATTTACTGTAAGATGTATTATTAAACGCAGTTTTCTGTATGTGCTTTGCATTACTGTCGATTGAAACCGTAGTAAGGTTACTGCCGTCAAATGCGTAGTCACCTACATAAACAACATTCGCACCAATTCTGACATTATCAAGATATTGACAACCGCTGAATGCGTATTTCTCAATTCTGATTTTTGAATTCTCGTCAATTTCGAGTTCTTTGAGATAGCTTCTTGTAAATGCATGTTCTCCTATTACATCTACATTCTCGTGTATAACAATCCTGTTTAAGCTTTTAACTTCAAGAAAAGCAGAATCACCTATTGCTGTAACTGTTTCAGGTACTTCATATGTTCTTACCTCTTTGCCTAAAGGATACAATAATAATTTTGTCTCATCCTTGTTAAAAAGAATATTATCCTTTGCAGAAAAAACTGTATTTTCAGGTGATACCGTTAATTCCTTAAGCTCTTCACAATATCTGAAAACAGATGAACCTAATTCTTTAACACCTGCTGAAATTTCAAAGCTTTTAAGGCTCACGCAATTGTTGAACGCACTGTCACCGATAACCTCAACACCTTCGCCCAACTCAATGCTTTCAATTTTTTTACAACTCTCAAAGGCATAGCTTCCTATTTCCTTCAAGCTACGGTTAAATGTGATTTTTTCTAATTTACGACACTCCTGAAATGCCGCTCTATCTATTTTTTCAAGATTTTGCGGCAGCTCTAATTCTTTAAGTCCGCTGTTGCAAAATGCATTACTGCCAATATTCTTTAAACTGTCAGACAAATCTATTTCTTCAAGATTAGCACAATACGCAAAAGCAAAGCTACCTATTTCAGTAACTGCATCAGACATTACGACCTCTTTAAGGGGCACACTGTAAAATGCATTACTGCTTATTTCTGTTACACTTTCAGGAATAGTAAAGCTTTCACCTTTTTTGCCTTCCGGATATTTCCTTATTTCTGTACCATCCTTACTGAATAACACACCATCTATTGCAGTGAGATGCTGATTTTCTTCTGATACGGTTATCTCCTCTAAGGCTATACAATTCTGAACACTGCACCAACTGACGTTCTTACCTAAATTCAATTTTTTGAGGGTATCGCATATATCACTATCATAATCCTCATCCGACTGCCAATGAAAAGCACCTGTTACAGGTAAGCTGTTATATTCATCGGGCACGGTTATTTCTGATGCTGAGGTATTATACCAATATGCCACATATGAATTCTCATTCTCACTTAAAACAAAGTTCAGCACATCATCTTCGAGGGCATAACCCTCTAAAATCATACCGGGTGAAAAAATGCCCGATATTATAAACAGTAAAAGTACACTTAAAGAAATAATTCTTTTCATTATTCTTCCTCCTTTATATCGTTATATATTGTAAAGTTGAAGCTTAAACCTTCGTAGCTTACTGTTACTATAATCTTCTGACTTTCGTCTGTAGTAATTTTTCCGGTAGTTATTTCACAGCTTTCCTTCGGAATTTCCTTTTCACTTCCGTCACTGTAAATACCGATAACACGAAAATCCTCTATAATATTTCCGTTTTCAAAATTACCATAAATTGAAATAATTTTTACTTCCTCAGAATTTTCAGAGTTTAAGGTACTCTCTTCTTCGCCATTAGCATTATTAGTTTCTCCCTGAGTTGTCTGCTCTTCTGTATATCCTTCAAGAGTTACAGCGGTAAGGTCATTATCTTTGTCAATACTTTCTTTATTCTCCGTCCACTCAGACACATCTGCCTCAGAAGTTAAATCTGTACCGTTATTATTGTCACCCTTCGACGGTTTTTTATTTTCTTCAACTGAGGGCTTACCCGGTTTTTTTGAGGGATAAAAATTCCCCGGTTTGTAGTATTCTTCTGTAATATCCGCTTTTTCTTTTTCTGTAGTTGAAGGCTTCTCTTTGTTTTTGTCAGCTTGCGACGTGATTACCATAGCTGACTCACTCTCTTTTTCAACCTCAGGTGTCTCAAAATCAGAAAAATGAAGTACGCCTATTACCAGAACCAATGCCGCGGCAATAAAGGGTGCGTATTTTACAAGCATCCTACTTTTTCTCAAACGATATCTTCTGAAAAAGATTTTTATATCAGGCGGTGCTACTTTAAGTGTGGCAGATTTGTTTTCTAACTCCTCAAGTAAAGAAATATACTCCTCTATTTTTGAAGCATCTGCTTCCTCGGGAGACTTATTCGTTTCTTCCGTCAGCAGTTCATTAATTTCTTTTATTACGGATTTTGTATATTTTTCATCATTCAGATTTTCTTCATTGCAAAAAGAATTTTTAAGTGAATCCTTCAAGCTCATTCGCCCCCTTCTAATTCAAGAGTTATAAGTTCCTTTGTTTTCATTCGCATACGCGAAAGTCTTTTGGCTGCAGCTGAAAATGAAATGCCCAATTTCTGTGCGATTTCATTAATTGACTTCTTTTCTATATATTTAAGCTTATAAATTTCTAATTCCTTTTCATCTAAAGCAGTCAGTACCTTTTGTGCCAGCACATCATAATCTGTATCTGAAAAATCAAATTTCTGCTGAATTACAAGTGTTTCTTTTATTTCCTCAAGCTGTAAAATATTCTGTTCCCTTTTGTTTTTGCGCCATTGCGCTTTTACGAGATTGTCAGCTATTTTGTATAAATAACCGCCGACATTCACTATTTCCTCACCCTGTAATATACGGTCATAAAAAACACAAAAGCTTTCCTGAACACAGTCATATGTCTGTTCTTCATTTTTCAGTTTAAGAAAGCAGAAGCGACACAGGTTTTCATAATACTGCTCATATGCAGCACTAAGCTTTTCGCTTGCTGTTGTATTCAATTTTTGTTCCACCTGCTCACCCTTTCTCAAGCCCCTTCTGTTTATTAGTGTCAGAAATACAAAAACTTGACAAATTTTAGTATATTATTTCTCTATTGCTTTGTCAAAACCAATTTCCCCCATTTTTCATCATTCAGTTATATATTTTTTCTTCTGTTGTATAAATTTTCAAAAATGCATTTAAAAACTTAATAAATTCACAGTTAAGAAACATTTAACCCTTGTAATGTGTGGGGATTTCTGCTATACTTTCTGTGTGTGTGACTTTATATGAAAGTGCTGAAAATTCTAATCCGCTTTCTATCTGAATTTTTATAATTCATTTTATAAGTCCACCGGATTGGAGAAAAATATGAGCATAATCCACTATGAAACAAGGCATGTTAATAACTTCAAAGAAGTCCTTGAATCAAGTGCTCGTCTCTTCCCTGCACGTCCTGCGTTCAAAATCCGTGAAAAGGACGGCAGCATAGTAGAGATGAAATACCCTAAGCTTTTACAGGTTGTTAATGCTTTAGGTACTGCACTTTGTTCTTTGGGACTCAAAGCCAAAAATATTGCAGTTATGGGTAAAAACTCCCATAAATGGTGTATTGCATATTTTGGCATTACTAACGGAACAGGTGTCGTAGTTCCCGTAGATAAGGAGCTTATGGCTGACGATGTACTTAACATCTTAACTGTTTCAGAAGCAAAAGCTATGTTTGTTGATGACAAAGCATACGAAAAGCTTCAGGCTGTTAAAGACCGTCTTCCTCAGGACTTTACTTTCATAGGCCTTGATGAAATCGAGGGCATCAGAAATATTGATGAACTCATTAAAGTCGGAGAAGAACTTTTGGAGAAAGGGGACAGAACCTTTGTTGATGCTGAGGTTGACAGTGATGCTTTAGGCTCGCTGCTGTTTACTTCAGGCACTACAGGAATGGCAAAGGGCGTAATGCTTTCTCAGCGTAATATTGTCGAAGATATTATGGCTGTTAAAAAGGTTGTTAAAATTACTCCGGATGATACCATTCTTTCAGTGCTTCCGCTTCACCATACCTACGAAAGCTCTCTTTGCTTCGTTCAGCTTATGTACACAGGCGGTTGCTACTGCTTCTGCGAGGGTCTTCGTTATATCACACGTGATATGCAGGACTATCAGCCTACAATTTTCGTTACTGTTCCTTTAATGCTTGAAAAAATGCACGCAAAAATCCTTAAAAAGGTTCACGAGAAAAAGGTTGGTAAATTCGCTCTTACCTTAGGTAAAATGGTTCAGGACGGTTTCGTTGCAAACCTTATGGAAAAAATCTTTGCCGAGGTTAAAAAGACCTTCGGCGGTAAGTTAAGACTTATTATAGTTGGTGCTGCAGCTCTCAACCCTGAGGTTGCAAAAGACTTCAAGACATTTGGTATTCCTACATATATAGGCTACGGTCTTACTGAATGTGCTCCGCTCGTTATAGGTAACAATGACCATATTATGCTTCCTGACTCAGTAGGTGTTCCGCTTCCGGGTGTTGAAGCTAAAATCCACGACCCTGACGACAACGGTGTCGGCGAAATCTGGGTTAAAGGTCCTATGGTTATGCTTGGCTACTACAATGATGAAAAATCAACCAGAGAGGTTCTTACCGAGGATGGTTGGTTCAGAACCGGTGATATGGGTACAGTTGACGAAAACAACTGCTACAGAATTGTTGGCAGATGTAAAAACGTTATTGTTACTAAAAACGGTAAAAACATTTACCCTGAAGAGGTTGAATATCATCTTAACAACCACCCGTTCGTTTCAGAATGCATTGTATTTGGTGCAGATTGTGACGAGGCTGAAGAGGGTACACAGGTAGTTGCTAAAATCTTCCCTGACATTCAGGCAATCACAGCAAAGCTTAAGGATAAGCAAGCACCTACAAAGGAAGAGCTTCAGACAATTATTGGTGATGTAATTAAAGAAGTAAACAAAAAGCTTCCTAAATACAAAAACATTCATGATTTTGACATTCGTGAAATTGAATTTGTTAAAACTACTACTGCAAAAATTAAGCGTCAGGCAAATCTTAACGAAGAACAAGAGGTTAATGAAGCAAATGATGCTACTGCTCCTGAAGCTCAGGAAAACTGATTTAAATTAATTACGAAAGGTCCGAAGAAGCAATGAAAAAAACAGTTCTCAATAATTTTAAAAGATACATCTCTTTAATACTTATTGTGTCTGTTGTTGCTTCTTCGGGCATTTTTTCGTCATGCTCAAGACTCTCTTCAGACACAGTTGCGCTTACTCTGAACAATGTTAAAATCAGTAATGATGTTTTTACCTATTTTTTAGATTGCGCTATGAATGAATTGGGTATTAATGCAGACGAAAACTCCCTTTACTCAAAAGCTGTGCACCTTACAGAAATTTATTTTAAAACTAACTCTCTTGCACATAAAAGAGGAATTAAGCTCTCTACCGCAGAAAAAGCCTCTGTTTCCGAAAAAGTAAATGCTTACTGGGGTATTTACGGTGAATATTATTCAACTATAGGTGTAAGCAAGGAAACACTCACAAAGATTTTCACCGCTGAAAGCTACAGAAATCAGCTTCTTGTGCACTACTACGGCGAGGGCGGTGAAGAGGAAATAGGCGTTGCTACTATGTATGCTTATTTTAAAATGAATTACATTGTTTTCCAGGCAATAAACGGCTACTTTACTTATATGGATGATGCCGGTATTACAAGAAGGCTTACCGAAAACGAAATTGAAGAAATTATTCTTAAATTCCAGAATATGGCTTCCCTTATAAATGCAAAAGAAAAAACTATGGAAGAAGCGGCAGATTTTCTTGCGGCTTCAGGCTACTCAAGCTCGGTTGTTACTTTAGTTCTGGGTAAAAATGACACCTCTTACCCGGCAGGATTTTTTGACAAAGTCAAATCTACAAAATCAAGAGTTGCAACCGTTATAGGTACAGGCGAATACATTTTTATTGTATTACGCGGTGATGCAGGTGTTAATTCAGAATATTACTTAGAAAAAAAAGAGGAAATTTTAACTGCCCTGGTGGGTGATAAAATTGACGTTAAAATAGAAAATTCAATAAGCGTCGAAAGCTCATTGGATGAAGCAAGTAAACAAAGCATTTATCTTTTATTAAAACAACAAAAGGCGGAGTAATATGAACGAAATAATCAACAATATAATGACTCGTCAGACAATAAGAGAATACACCGAAGAACAGGTGCCAACAGAGCTTCTCAGCATTGTTTTAGATGCTGCTATAAGAGCGCCGAGCGGCAGAAATACACAGCCCTGTCATTTAAGAGTCTTAAGAAGCAGACAAAGGCTTGACGAAATGAATACTGATTTTAAAAACATTGTCGGTTGGGATACCCCTGCATACACAGGTTGGGACATTCGTCCCGTTTACCATAATGCTCCGACATTTATTTTTATTTTTGCTAAAGATAAAAGTGATATGGCAGCCGGTCTTATGGCAGAGAACATAGCACTTGCAGCAAAAGCTCTCGGCCTCGGTAGCTGTATGGTCGGCTCAATAGGCGGTCTGTTTGACAACCCTGACGGAGCAAAAAAATGGAAGAAGATTTTAGATGTTCCCGATGATTGGTGCTTTTTACTCGGTATGACTCTCGGATACCCGAATGAAGCTCCGCCAATGAAGGAACGCGAAGACGGACACATTAAAATTATTGAGGATTGATTTTTGAATTATGAAATATTTTGCAGGAGAATATGATGTTGCGGTAATCGGCGCCGGTCACGCAGGAATTGAAGCTGCTCTTGCTTCTTCAAGACTCGGTGCAAATACTATTGTTTTTACAATAAATCTTGACTGGATAGGAAACATGGCTTGCAACCCCTCTATAGGCGGTACCTCAAAGGGGCACCTGGTAAGAGAAATTGATGCCTTAGGCGGTGAAATGGGTAAAGCGGCAGATGCTACCTTAATACAAAGCCGCATTTTGAATTTAAGAAAGGGACCTGCCGTTCACTCCTTAAGAGCACAGATTGACAGACGCGAATACACAAAATATATGAAGCACTGTCTCGAAAATCAAAAAAATCTCGACTTAAAGCAAGCAGAAGTAGTTTCTCTTAATAAAACAGATGACGGTCTTTGGGAAATGAGCACACAGTTAGAAGCTGTTTACAGAGCAAAAACCGTTATTATTGCAACAGGTACCTTCTTAAAGGGTAAGGTATATGTCGGAGATATCTCTTACGAAAGCGGTCCTGACGGAATGTTCCCTTCAAACGCACTTTCTGAAGATTTAAACAAACTGAATGTAGATTTAAGACGTTTTAAAACAGGTACTCCTCCGAGAGTTAACAGAAACAGTGTGGATTTTTCTGAGCTCGAGGAGCAAGTGGGTGACAATGAAATTACTCCATTTTCATTTTCTACCCCGTCAGATTCCTTAGAGAACAAAGAGGTTTGTCACATTACTTACACAAACGAAAAAACCAAAAAAATTATTCTCGACAACATCGAGCGTTCGCCTCTTTATTCAAAAAAAATTGAAGGAACAGGTCCGAGATACTGTCCGAGTATTGAAGATAAAATTATGCGTTTCTTTGAAAAAGAGCGACACCAGGTATTTATTGAGCCTTGCGGTCTCGACACTCAGGAGCTTTACCTTCAGGGGCTTTCTTCATCATTACCCGAGGATGTTCAATTAGAAATTTTAAAAAGTGTCAGAGGACTTGAAAACGTCAAGGTTATGAGAACAGCTTATGCTATAGAGTATGACTGCGTTAACCCTCTTTCATTAAAATCAACTTTGGAATTCAATGATTTAGAAGGTCTCTTCGGAGCAGGTCAGTTCAACGGCTCTTCAGGCTATGAGGAAGCAGCGGCACAAGGACTTATTGCCGGAATTAATGCCGCTCACAAGGTTCAGAACAAGGAACCCTTCATTTTAGACAGAAGCACGTCTTACATAGGAACTCTCATAGATGATCTTGTTACAAAGGGTTGCTCTGACCCTTACAGAATGATGACATCGAGAAGCGAATACCGTCTTATTTTAAGAGAAGATAATGCTGACTTAAGACTCACTGAAATGGGCTACAGCATAGGACTTGTAAGCGAAGAGGCACATAATGCTTTACTTAGCAAAATTGACGGAATAAAAAAAGAGACTGAAAGAGTAAGCGCACAATCTCTTGCTCCGTCTGAGGAGCTTAATAAAGTCTTGGAAGAAGCGGGCACTGCACCTCTGAAAACAGGCTGCAAGATGTCCGAGCTTTTAAAAAGACCTCAGGTAACTTACAAATTACTCGAAAAATTTGACAAAACCCGACCTCAGATAGCAAAAGAAATTTTTGAACAGGTTGAAATAAACTTCAAATATGAGGGATATATCAAACGTCAGAAGGCTCAGGTGGATGAATTAAAGCGCCTCGAAGTCAAAAAAATCCCTCAGGATATTGACTACAAAAAAATCACTAATTTAAGACTTGAAGCAATAGAAAAATTAGAAAAAATACGTCCGGAAAATGTCGGACAAGCATCAAGAATAAGCGGAGTTTCTCCCGCAGATATTTCCGTTTTACTTATACATTTAAGGAGTAATTGATATGATACCAAGAAATGAACATCCAAATCCGAATTTTAAAAGAGCAGATTATGAAATATTAAATGGCGAATGGGAATTTGAATTTGATTTTGGAAATTCAGGCATAAATCGTGAATTGTTTAAGGAAGATGCTGTATTTTCTAAAAAAATTACTGTACCCTTCTGCGTTGAGAGTGAGCTTTCAGGCATTGGCTACAAAGATTTTATTCCTGCCGTGTGGTACAGAAGAAAAATCAATATTACAAAAGAGCAGTTACAAAACAGAGTTTTCATTGTTTTTGGAGCAGTAGATTTTCATTCTAAATTATATGTTAATGAAGTCGAAGCAGGTGAGCATTTCGGCGGATACACCTCTTTCAGAATTGAGCTTACAAAATATCTTAAAGAGGGCGACAATACTCTTACTCTTTACGTTGAAGATGATACACGTTCTTTTATGCAGGCAAGAGGAAAACAAAGTGAAGAATTTTACTCACACGGTTGTGACTACACAAGAACGACAGGCATATGGCAAACTGTTTATCTTGAATTTGTAAAGACAGATTACATAAAAAGCTTTAAGGTTTTCCCTAATGTTGAAAATGCTACTCTTACAATTACCGCCGATGTAGTAGGCAACGGTAATTTCAGCGCAGCTGCCTTCTGGGATGAAAAAGCTGCCGGCTTTGTTGAAAGCAAGGTACTCGGTCAGACTGTGACTGTTACACTTAACCTTTCTGAGAAGCATATATGGGAGGTAGGTAAGGGCGGTCTTTACTCTCTTACTCTTAAATTCAATGAAGACGTAGTTACAAGCTACTTCGGACTTCGTGAGGTTTCTCTTTCAGATGGTGTTTGTAAAATAAACGGAAAACCTGTTTTCCAGAGACTTATTCTTGACCAGGGCTTTTATCCTGACGGAATATACACAGCTCCTACAAAGGAAGCTCTGAAAAATGATATTCTTCTTTCAATGAAAGCCGGTTTCAATGGTGCAAGACTCCACCAAAAAGTATTTGAGCCGTTATTTTTACATTACTGTGATGAGTTAGGCTACATTGTATGGGGCGAGCACGGCAACTGGGGTCTTAATTGGACAAAGTTTGAATCATTAAGATATTTCCTTTTAGAAATAGAAGAGGAAATCGAAAGAGATTTTAACCACCCATCTATTATAGGCTGGTGTCCTTATAACGAAACTTGGGAAATAGACAGGGCTTTTCAGGATTCTGATGTATTGAAGATTGTTTACAGAACCGTAAAAGCTCTTGACAAAACACGTCCTTGTATTGACACAAGCGGTAACTACCACGTAGAAACCGATATTTTTGATATTCACGACTACGAACAGGATTACAAGGTATTCAAAGAAAATTACGACAAGCTCTTTAAAGAAAATGAGCTTTACGACCGTTTCCCTGACAAACAGCAATGGAAGGGCGAACCTGTATTTATGAGTGAATACGGCGGAATACGTGTTGTACTCCAACAGGAAAATGCTGAAAATACAAAAGAAGCCTGGGGTTACGGTAATGCCGCACGTTCTCTTGAGGAATTTTACGAGAGATATGACGGACTTACAACCGCTCTTATAGACAACCCTAAAATGATTGGATTCTGCTATACTCAGCTTACTGATGTTGAACAGGAATTAAATGGTATTTACAACTACGACCGAACAGAAAAATTCGACTCAGAACGACTCTACAAAATAAATACTAAGGTTGCGGCAATTGAAAAGTAAGCTTTTATACTGAAATATAAATAGCAAATTCTACAAAAAACAATCTTAAAAATTTATCTTCTGAATGATTGAAAAGAATATAAAATATGCTATACTATAAGGTGTACTTTTAAAATTTGCATTGCAAATGAAAGGATGATATAAAATGGCAGAAAACAGATTTATAGGAGATTACCCTGTAATTGGTATCCGCCCTTGTATTGATGGCAGACGCGGTCCACTTAAGGTAAGAGAATCTCTCGAAGAACAAACAATGAATATGGCTAAGGCTGCTCAGAAGCTCCTTACAGAAAATCTTAAATATTCTAACGGCGAACCTGTAAAGGTTATTATTTCAAGTACAACTATAGGTCGTGTTGCTGAAGCTGCTCAATGTGCAGATGAATTCAGAAAAGCCGGTGTTGACATTACTCTTTCTGTTACACCTTGCTGGTGCTACGGCTCTGAAACTATGGATATGGACAAAAACACCATTAAGGGTGTTTGGGGCTTTAACGGTACAGAAAGACCGGGTGCTGTTTACTTGGCATCAGTTCTTGCTGCTCATGCTCAGAAAGGTCTTCCTGCTTTTGGCATCTACGGTAAAGATGTTCAGGAAGCTACTGCTACTGATATTCCTGAAGATGTACAGGAAAAAATCCTTCGCTTTGGTCGTGCAGCAGTTGCTGTTGCTACAATGCGCGGTAAATCATATCTTCAGATTGGTTCTATATGTATGGGTATTGCAGGTTCTTCAATTGACCCTGATTTCCTTGAAGAGTACCTCGGCTTACGTGTTGAATCTGTTGACGAGGTTGAAATTATCCGTCGAATGGAAGAAAACATTTACGATGAAGCTGAATATCAGAAGGCTTACAAATGGGTAAAAGAAAACTGCAAAGAAGCATTTGACAAAAACCCTGAATTTGTAAGAAAATCAGACGAACAAAAAGAAAAAGACTGGCAGTTCACAGTTAAGATGATGTGCATCATAAAAGACCTTATGAACGGTAATAAAAATCTTCCTGAAGGCAGAGAAGAAGAAATGGTTGGTCACAATGCCATTGCTGCCGGCTTCCAGGGCCAGAGACAATGGACTGACTTCTACCCGAATGCTGACTTCGCAGAAGCAATGCTTAACACATCCTTCGACTGGAACGGCGCAAGAGAGCCTTACATTTTAGCTACCGAAAATGACGTTCTCAACGGCATTAGTATGCTCTTTATGAAATTACTCACAAACCGTCCTCAGATGTTTGCTGACGTAAGAACCTACTGGAGTCCTGAAGCTACAAAGAAAGCTACAGGTTATGAATTAGAAGGCAAAGCCAAAGAAGGTAAGGGCTTTATTCACCTTATTAACTCAGGTGCTTGCTGCCTTGATGCTTGCGGTGAGGTTAAAGATGAAAACGGCAACGGTGTTATCAAAGAATGGTACAATGTTACTGATGAAGACATCAAAAAGATGACAGAAGCTACCACATGGGCACCGGCTGACAACGGTTACTTCCGTGGCGGCGGATATTCAAGCCGTTTCCTTACAAGAGCTGAAATGCCTGCTACTATGATAAGACTTAACTTAGTTAAAGGCCTTGGACCAACAGTTCAGATTTGTGAAGGCTACACTGTTGCTCTTCCTGACGAGGTTTCTGACAAAATCTGGAAGAGAACTGACTACACCTGGCCTTGCACATGGTTCACACCTATTCTCACAGGTAAGGGTCCTTTCGTTTCTGCTTATGAGGTTATGAATCATTGGGGCGCAAACCACGGTGCTATTTCTTACGGTCACATTGGTGCAGATATTATTACTCTTTGCTCAATGCTCCGTATTCCTGTTTCTATGCACAACGTAGCAGAAGACAAAATCTTCCGTCCTGCAGCATGGAATGCATTTGGCACAGCTGAGCTTGAAGGCGCTGACTTCAGAGCTTGCGAAGCTTACGGACCACTTTACAAATAAAATTTAATACGCTATAAAACAACATCCTATCATTTTCAGCTAACACTTTAAATGATAGGGTGAGTTTTTATGCCTATGCAACAAATTATAGCAATATGAAAATCAGATTTTTACTTGTTTTTTGTTTTGGGGATTATATAATGAATTCAGAGAATAAAATATTCTCGTAAAACAGAAAGGAGAATTACTATGAATGAAATTTTTGCGTCATATCTGCAATTTGCTGAAAACTTTTTAGTATTATTTATATTACCGTTTTGTATCGGTACTATTCTAAGAACCGTTTTCAGAAAAAAGAAAAAGGGGGTTATTATAACTATTGTTCTCGGAGTAATTTCTGCAATAATGTATTTTATGGTTTATACAGATTCGGCTGCCACCGTTTTTGGTATCACTTTACGAGAATCGTTTGCATTTTTTTCAATGGGGGTTTTAATGGTCTTTGTAGGTTCACTTATAACAGAAATAGTCTTGGCAATTATTAAAAGAAAAAAGGATAACAACAGCATTTCTGCATAAAATCCTAAAAAAATCCAATACTACTAAAAACAGTAAAGGAGTTTTCAGTATGATTGAACAAGATACTATTAAATTACTTCGCGAATGTGATGCGGGTGTTAAAATGGGAATTGCATCAATTGATGATGTATTAGATTATGTTAAAAGTCAGAAATTAAAGGATTTTTTAATTGACTGCAAAAATGAACATGTAACTTTGGACAGAGAAATTGGTGAAGAGCTTAACAGATTTAAGGATGAGGGTAAAAATCCAAATCCTATAGCAAAAACTATGTCTTCTATGAAAACAAATATGAAGCTTGCTATGAAAGAATCTGATAAGACTATCGCAGACTTAATGACTGATGGTTGCGATATGGGAGTTAAATCCCTCAATAAATATTTAAACGAATATGAAGCTGCAGAAGAATTTGCAAAGGATATTTGCAAAAGACTTATTAAATTAGAAGAAAAGCTCCGTAGTGAAATAAAACAATATTTATAACAAAAATACGGGATATGAAGCCTTTAAAAGGTTTTATATCCCGTTTCTGTTTTTATCCTTCAGCTGCTTTTATTTCTGCCTCTTTAACAGATTCCTGCTCTTCATGGTATTCGTGGGCTTCCTTGTTTGCTTTCTTTACTTTTTCAAGCAAACCGTCCTCGTTAATATCACTGTAGAGGAAATTTCTTACTTCAACAAAATTGTCATAATCAGAAGCAATGCCCTCTTCCATTGGTGGCTCTAACCTACAATCAATACCTTTAAAGGTAACACCTGCTTTATCAAATCTTTCTTTTATTTCTAAAAGAATTTCACTGAGCTTTTCTTCGGTTACAGCTTCATCATATACACTAATAATAAGCTTACCTGATTTTGCACCTAATTCTCTTATATCATAAGTTTTGTCGAGTACAAGTTCTTCTTTCTGAAGTGCGAAATCCGGGTGTTTCTCATCTACGGGGTAATCACTTAAAACACAAGGTATTTCACCATAGGCTATAAAGTAATTTTTAGGAAAATCCTTTGACTCGGTAACACTTTTCACCAAATTTCTGTAATCCTCATCAAGTCTGCAGGCTGTGTTCCATCCGCTTGTAACATCGTCGTAGGTGTCTAGTGTAAGCTTGCCTGTAAAGTTAAATGATAAAGTAAAATGACTGTCAATACTTGTAGGTGATGTTATTTTTGCACTATAATCACATGTTTTAAAGTCGTAAATTACCTCTTCAATCTGAAAATCGGTTGAGCCGTATGTTTTTTCTAAATGCGCTTTAGCTCCTTTAGTTGCTAAATACTTTGAAACGGGATTTCCGACAAACGCGTTTGCAAAAACGCCAACACCTATAATTAATATAATTGCTAATACCATTGCTATAGCTTTTAATATTTTCTTTTTCATAATTATTTCTCCTTTCTAAGAGCAAACTCAATTAAACCTGCTATTAAAATTCCTATAAATACAAATATTGTGAAAATTGCTGTCCAGAAGAAAACTCCTGAAAATTCAATATCTACCCAGCCAAACTGACTTGCTAAAAAGTTGATTAGCAAAAGAAGCACAGGCAATTTGTAAAATGCGCTGAATCTGAAAATTATATACCCGAACACTCCTACAACAGGCATTATTATGCTGTTGTAAAAGACGTTTTCGTTATCCATTGAAAGGAAACCGAAAAATATGAAAAATATAATGAGCAAATAAGAAATGCTGTGCATTTGCAAATTCATTTTTTTCATTATCTTCTTAAATGGCTTACCCTTTTGTGCATCTGTCACTTTTTCATCCTTTATTACGGGTGTAAAATCATCCTCTTTAAAAACAGAAAGCTCTGCTTTACATTCCGGGCATTTCTCTAAGTGTGCTTCTATGAACTCACTTGTTTCCTTGCTCACCATCGACTCCAGGTACAACGGTAATAAATCCATAACTATTTTACATTCATTGTTCATTTTCTCGCTTCCTCCAATCTTTGTTTAATCTTACTTCTTGCGCGGTGATAAGTGACACAAGCCCAATTTTCATTTTTATTGAAAATTTGTGCTATTTCCTTAAAGCTCAACTCAGCGTAAATACGCCACATAAAAACCTCTTTGTACGGTTCTTCAAGAGCTTTAACTATTTCTCTTATTGCATCCGCTTCAATTTTACTTGCAACCTCTTCTGCAACATCCTTGCTGTAATCTGTTATATTTACAAGCTGTTCTTCGTCAGAGGTCTCTATTTTAGAATTCTTTTTCAGGTAAGTGAAATAACTGTTTTTTGCTATCTGACAAAGCCAGACTCTTACTTCACACTCACCTCTGAAGCTGTCTATTGACTTTAAGGCTTTGAAAAATGTTTCACTTGTTATTTCCTCCGCAATATGCTCATTACCTGACAATCTTTTTATATAAAGATAAACATCATTAAAATATTCTTTATACACTTTCTCAAAATCTGTCACTTTTTCACCCCTTTCACCTATATGACTACTGAGATTAAAAAATCTTACAACTTTTTTAAAATTATATCATATTTTTTAAAAATTAACAGCCCGACGAAAGATTTTTACCTTTCATCGGGCTGTTTATTAATTACTTTATACAAGCGATTCCTTGTAAATCTTCGAGTGTTTCTATCTTTTTATGAACTATGCATTTCTCGCCAATCATTTTTTCAATGAATTTTATACCTTTCATATGTGTAATGGCAGAGCCGTCATAAGGTATGCAGTAATCAGCAAGAACCAGCGGTTTGATATCTAATTCAAAAAGGTCAAGTGCACTTTTTAAAATTGATGTGTCTGTACCTATACCGCAAAGGAATAATTCAATCGGACTATCTCCGTCATTGATTTTAGTAATTTTTTCTACAAAATCTTCTGTAACACAAGAATAAACACTTCTGTTAATAACTAAATCGGCTGTAAGCTCATCTATTAACTCAATTTCCTTTCCCTTGTGCATATCATAATATCTGTGATATTTCGGGAATACACCGTCATCTCTGTTAACAAATTTTACACAAACAACTCTGTCAAAAAGCTTTTTATGATCTAACTCAATTACTTTTGCAGCCAAAGCTTTCTTTTCGTCTGTATTAACAATTCCGTTTTGCATATCCATAACCAATAAAATATTTTTCATATAAACCTCACAAATGTATATTTATTTTTAAAACCGGATAGTAAAAGGGATGTGCTGACAGCATTTATGCTGTTTAAAATAGGAAATTGCGTATTTTAAAATTATTCTTTATTTTTATTGTCAGCCATAGAACCGAATTTATTAAGTAAAACTATACTTAAAATTATGATTCCGACAACAATAAATATTCCTGCCATACCTGCTGCTGAACACAGCAATGATTCTATAAATTCAGGAGCAGTAAAAAGCTTTATAAGTTTATCTAACATAATTTACACCTCTTATTTATTAACCAAAGAAATTAAGAATCATACCGCCGGCAATAACCGAAGCAACCTGACCTGAAACGTTAACACCTGTTGCGTGCATAAGAAGGAAGTTCTGATTATCTTCTTCAAGACCCATTTTATGAACAACACGTGAAGACATCGGGAAAGCAGAAATACCTGCCGCACCTATCATAGGATTGATTTTTTTGTCCTTTGGTAAGAAAAGGTTTATAAGCTTTGCAAAAAGTACACCGCCTGCTGTGTCGAAAATGAAAGCAACAAGACCAAGACCAAGAATGAGAGCTGTTTCCCATTTTAAGAATTTTGCCGCATTCATATTTGTTGCAACAGTAATACCTAAGAGAATTGTTACAAGATTTGCAAGAACCTTCTGTGCTGTTTCTGAAAGTGAATCGAGAACACCGCATTCTCTTATAAGGTTACCGAACATAAGGAAGCCAACAAGTGCAACTGACTGTTGAGAAACAAGACCAACAATTACTGTTACTACTATCGGGAAGAGGATTTTTGTTCTCTTTGAAACTGCCTTACCTTCATATTTCATTCTTATAAGACGTTCTTTTTTAGTTGTAAGAAGCTTAATAACAGGTGGCTGAACAATAGGAACAAGAGCCATATAAGAATATGCTGCAACAATAATTGCACCTATGTTCTGTGAGCCTAATTCGTTAGCAACGAAAATTGATGTAGGACCGTCTGCCGCACCTATAACAGCTATTGAAGCAGCCTCTTTAATAGGGAAGCCTAAAAGAGTTGCCATTGAAAGTGTGAAGAAAATACCAAACTGTGCCGCTGCACCGAAAATCATAAGCTTCGGGTTAGAAAGAAGCGGACCGAAGTCAATCATAGCGCCTATGCCTATGAAAAGAAGGAGAGGGAAGAGTTCGTTTGCAATACCTGCATTATAAAGAATTTTTATAGCGCCCTCTTCACTTATAACACCTACCATTTCTGCAAGTGGTAAGTTTACAAGAATTGTACCAAATCCCATTGGCAAAAGAAGTGTCGGTTCCATATCCTTTGCAATTGCAAGATAAATAAGAAGACCGCCGATTGCCCACATTACTACCATTGGAATTACCTCTGAGGTAAAATCCATTTGCATCGTGCCGTCAAAAATTGCAAGAATTTTCTGACCGATATTAATAAGAGTTTCCATAATATCTTTCCTTTTCTGTTTTTTTGATTTGTTAACACCAAATCATCGCATTCTACATTATATTACATTTTTCCCATTTTTTCAATACCAAAGTAATCACAAAAAATTATTGACAAAACATTGACTATATATACAAAAAGACTACTATAACGCAAAATATTGACTCATATGTATAAACTACCGAAAAACAACTGATTTTATGTCGGGTAGCAGTGCTCTTTAAATTCCGGAATTCTCTTTTCCGTATATTTTCATAAGTTAAGGGTTCCTGCAGGTAAGTCCTGCAAGAACCCTTAGGCTATGTTAAATTTTGTTGACTGCGATTTTACAATTAAACTATTCCTTCAAGGAAATTTGTTTCTAAAACTGTTAAATCCTTTCTTACGCGGAATGTTTTCACTTCATGCTTTGAAATATCAAACCAGAATCCGTTGTCGAAGAGCTTTGACATTAACATTCCTCTTGTTCTTTCTTCGCCCTTTGTTTCATAAAGACGTATAATCAAATCTCCGCTACCGTCTTCAGAACGTTTTACTGCAGTTATTAATACGTTGTCACAATCTGTGTACATAAAGCTGTCAGTCGGATCAAGAGGACCTTTATGGTAGCTTTCCGGAACTACCGCAACATTATTGTTAAAAATGTGTGCTTCTTTAACAACCTCACTGCTTTCTGCTTCACCATTGTGAAGATATATTCCGTAAGAGAATCTGTTCATACCTTCATCAGTAAAATCGAAGTTTGCTTCAGGACGGTCTGAGTAGTGGTCGGCAAAAATAACATTTCTTAATACAGTAAGTCTCAGCTCTGTATCAGGACAGTCATAGCTGTATTTTGAATCACTCATTATAGAAATACCTGTTCTCTTGCCGTTTTTGGTAACGGTTAAATCTGCCCAGTTAAGTGCAGGCTCTTCTTCACCGTTACACGGGCGTTTTATAAATCCGCCGGGAACCTCATAGGTAGAAATTTCTTCACTGCCACCTACAGGGAATGCCATTTTGAGCATAGAGAATTTTTCCTGCCAGAGTGCTTTGCAATCTACTCTTAAAGTCTTCTGACCCTTTGCAAGAATAAAATCCTGAGTAAGGTAAGACTCGTTAAACGAATGTACCGTACGAATAACACTTCTGAGCGGACCTTCTTCAATACGTTTTATTGAAACGAGCTGCATAAGTCCCTTAATATCGTGGAATTTAAACACATTATGTGCCCAGGTGTCTGTTTCTAAATCATTTATAACTGTTGGTATAGCAACAAAATTGTCACCTGCAAACTCAACACCGTTTTCTTTATTGACAAGATTTTTAATGTAGCCTGTGGTTGTGTCGAACGAAACCATAATATGCTCATTTTCCATAAAGAAATTCTGTTCAACGGTTATTTCTTTTTCTGCTTTTTCGTCAACAGCCTTTTCAAGCCAATATGTAGCATAACCCAAAGGCTTAACACTTGCCATAAATAATGTGTCAAGATGACTGTCGTTTGAACGTGATGCTCTTACATTCTGAAAAACAACATCATTACCGTCGCTGTCCTTAACACCTTTTGATGCGTGGTGAACTCTTACAGGAATTTCTATATTGTAAGAATGAGGATTAAACACAACAACAGGGCGCGGAAAGCCTTTTTCCAAAGCCATCTGATTAGTTGTATTTTCTAAAACGGCTTCATCTACACCGTCTATCCATGTATCAATTTTTCTTGCAATTCTGAGAACCGCATTGTTATATGCTTTCGAAGCAACTGTCAGAGCATAGCCCTCAGATTCTTTTACATCTTCATAAGCCTCTCTTATTGAGCAGCCGCATAAAATGTCATGGAACTGATTAAAGCAAACCTCCTGCCATGCCTTTTTGAATTCACAGGTTTCTGCCTTTGAATCTACAACTATTGAAGAAACAGTATCCCACTTTTCAGCAGCAGAAAGAAGATTTTCTGCTTTTCTGTTAAGCTCTTTTACAAGCGATGTTGCACTGTAGCAGCCACTTGCATGGTGTTGCATTTCATCATTCCAGGACGGTAAATCAAGAGGCTGAGTCATTAACTCCTCAAAGAAATCGTCCGGTGAGCTGAATTCAAGGTCATTAAAGCCTTCTCTTTTAAGGTTAAGCTTTAAGTACTCAATATCTCCCTTTGTAGGTCCGCCGCCGTGGTTTCCTACACCGTAGAAGAGCATCATTCCGTGGCCTGTTTCATTTGCTCTTTCTTCCATATCTGCCATTTTTCTGTCGAGTGCTTCCTTGCCGTTTGAACCATAGCCGTCAGGAATTCTGTATGTCATAATTCTCGAACCGTCAGCACTGTCCCACCAGAAAAGGTTTTCAGGAATTTCTTTATTTTCGTGTGTTCCGGGGCGATGCATTACATAACCGGTCATTCCCGATTTTTTAAGGAATTGAGGTAAAAATGCACTATGTCCGAAGGAATCTACATTGTAGCCTGTTTTGCAGATTTTGCCGAATTTTTCATAATAGTAAAGCTGGCTGTAAAGCGCCTGACGTGCAAAGCTTTCGCCGCTCGGCATATTGCAGTCGGGCTGAACCCACCAACCGTTTACGGGTACCCATCTGCCTTTTTTTACCATCTTTTTTATTTCTTCAAACATCTGCGGGTCAATATCTTCAACCCATTTATAATATGCGGCAGAGGAGCAGGTGAAAACAAAATCGTCATATTCCTGCAATCTGTCAAGTGCACTTCTGAATGTCTGTAAAACCTCACCGCAGCCCTCTTGCCAGCGCCAGAGCCATATTGGGTCAAGGTGAGCATTACCTATAAGTCTTATGTTTTTATCCATATTATTTGCCCTCCGCAATAAATCCGAAATATCTGCCTATCCAATAAGCAAAGGTGTATGGGTAACAGCCTTCAACAACACCTGCACCGCCACTGTCTTCATTTTTAAATTCTAACGGATTACGATCATATTTTGCTATGAATCGTTCATCATTAGGAAGAAGTGCCGAGGTTTCCTTGTAACCGCCCATAAATAATTTCTGCGGATAGTCAACTCTCATATTCAATGAAACACCGCTTGCAATTCTTGTTGCACCAAAGCGGTAGAACCATGTTCTGATTCTTTCCTCATCAGGCTTTGCATTTTCAGGGTCTGAAAGGAAGTAAATGAAGTCATAGCCTGCATTATACTCAGGAGCAAGTGAATAACGCCAGCTTCTGAAGCCCTCGCGGTAAATTTCTTTTAATTCAGGGTCCTGCTCAAGAGTTACAAGTCCCCAGAATGACAATACCGCCAGCATATGGTCACCGTACATAATTTCTTCACGGTCATCAAGACCGCCTGCCAGAGCTACCTGGTGGAATCTGTCAAAATGCTTTGTTACTAAATCTTTATAACCGTCTTTAAAAAGGAGCTTGTTATATTCCTCTTCCCATTTACCTGTTTCACCGGTAACTCTCATTGTTACCTTAAGGTACATTAAAAGCTCTGCTCCGTTAAGACAAGCATCTGCCCAACCCATATAGCTGTTGAAATAATCTAAATTCCATTTTGCCCAGGTTGTAGGCTTACCGTCAATTTCAATTATTGCATAACCACCCTCAATAATATGATTCATTGTATTGACAGCTGCTTCTTTTATAATAGCATCTAATTCAGGGTCTTCTCTGCCTAAAAATTCGTGTGCTACTAAAAGATGTATGTAATGGTGGGTTATTTCATCACTGCTTGTGTCACCCTTATAAACAATATCTGTATCAGAAAATCCTTCACTTGTGTAAAGTTTTCTGAGTCTTTCAGGAATAGGTGCATCTGCTTTTATTTCTTTACCTACGAGCTTTTTCTTTTGCGAGTCTGTTGTGCTGACACAAACTGCAGTCTCGCCGTTTTTCTTATAGAACAAGCCGTCATCAGGTATGGGCTCTGCTGTTGTAAGATATGAACGTGCAACAAATCCGTTACCGCGACCTGCAATGTACATTAAAAGAAGATTTGCTTCGCACGCACGTGTTGCAGAAGCTCTTGCTTCAAGAGTTTCTTTTGCATATTCGCCCTTTTCTTTTTTAAGAGTAGCATAACGGAAGATTTCGCCAATGGCAAAGCCAACGGTAAATGATCCGTCATTGTCAGAGTGTCCGTAAGAAACTGCAGATTTGAGATTGCCCGGCTCTGCTAATTTCTTCTGGCTTGTCATACCGCGCCTGTCAACATATTTATGAGTTTCTTCTGTGAGGAGATATGCTTTTTCTTCCATACTCATTTTTGTCATTTTAATATGAGTTGCACCTTTTTCGGTAAGCACCCACACACCGTTATTACCGTCGCTTTCAAGCGCAATAACATTATTATCAAGCAAATCGCGTCTTGCGCTAAAGTGCATAATAATATCATCTTTTCTGTCAGCATTTTCTGCATAACGGGTTACACCGCCGTTTGAACCATACCATATAACCCCGTTTTCGCCTTCACAAAAACAGGTGTAGTCAGATTTTTTTTGCGGTAAAGGATAGGGGAATCCTTCAAGATTTGGTTTTTTCGGTGTTTTTTCGTGCAGACTTTTCGGTACTTCAATGTCATATCTTTTATAATGACTTGAAGATTTTGTAAGTCGGGGAAAAAGAATAACTGGATTTTTCATACTTTACTCCTTACAATGAAATATACACATTAATTTTAACAAATCACAGTATAAAGTGCAACACAATTATTTAAATATTTCTTTTATTTTTAATATATTTTTTTCTTTATACTATTGGAATATTTTAAATATTGTGATACAATATTATGTTGTACGAAGTGTTTTGCTTTTATGTGAAATACTGAAGAATTTATTCCGGTAAGACTTTCTTACCTTTATGAAAGGTATTGTGTTTATGGATACTTCTATTTTTGAACAGTACGAATCAGAAGTTCGCTCATATTGCAGAAATTTCCCGGCAGTTTTTCTGAAGGCTAAGGATGCCATTATTACAGATGAAAACGGCAAGGAGTACATTGACTTCTTCTGCGGTGCCGGTGCTCTTAACTACGGTCACAATAACGACTATATAAAAGAGAAGGTTATTTCATATCTTCAGAATGACGGAATTATTCACTCGCTTGATATGTTTACTTCCGCAAAGCGCGATTTCATTGATTTTTTCCAGAAGAATGTTCTTATTCCGCGCGGATTTGATTATAAAATTCAATTTCCCGGACCAACAGGCACAAATGCAGTAGAGGCTGCTTTAAAGCTTGCAAGAAAGGTTAAAAAGAGAAACAACATTTTCGCTTTTATGGGCGCATTTCACGGTATGACCTTAGGCTCACTTGCTATGACTACTGACAGAGATGCACGAGAGGGTGCCGGTGTTGTTCTTACTGACGTTACTCACATTCCTGCTCCTTATATGTTCCCTGAGCTGGATGTTATAAACTATATGCAGACTCTTCTTGATGATGACCACTCAGGTATAAGCAAGCCTGCAGCTGTTGTTATAGAGCCTGTTCAGTCCGACGGCGGTATTCACGTTTTTTCAGTTGATTTCTTAAAACGCCTTCGTGAGTTCTGCACTAAGAACGACATACTTCTTATATGCGATGATATTCAGGTTGGTTCTTCAAGAACAGGCTATTTCTTCTCATTTGAAAGAGCCGGAATTGTTCCTGATATTGTTACTCTTTCAAAATCAATAGGCGGCTACGGTATGCCTTTTGCACTTACCCTTTTCAAGCCCGAAATTGACATATGGAATCCGGGCGAGCATAACGGTACATTCCGCGGCAGTCAGCTTTCTATAGTTGCAGCTAAAGCCGGACTCGAGCTTATGCTTAATGAAAAAATTGAGGAAAATGTAAGAAGAAAAAGCGCAATTATTGAAAAATATCTTAAAGAAATTGCTTCTCTTAATGAAAAAATTGAAGTTCGCGGAATCGGCTTTATGTGGGGTATTGACTGCAACAAGCTTTGTCCGTCAACTCTTTCAAAGCAAATTGTTCACGACTGCTTTGAGAATGGACTTATATTGGAAAGAGCAGGAAGAAATAATGACACAGTTAAATTAATGCCTGCACTTGTAATTGATGAAGAGACTCTTGAAAAAGGTCTTAAAATCCTTCTTGATGTTGTCAGAAATTTAGTAAATAATTTATAAAATATAAAAGCCGTCTTTTTGTGACGGCTTTTACTTTTAAATATTTAAGGAGTTGTTTTTATGCAGGATGTATTTTGTGATTTAAAATTAACAGGCATTGCTTCATCTCTTTGTAATGCTTTAGGAGTAAGCGCTCCTGAGCAGAGTGAAAAGTCTGTTGAGGTACTCGATAAATTTACTGAAAATAAAAAAACAGACAGAATTTTAATGTATAATCCTGATGCCGTTGCGCTCTGGATTTACGAAAAATATACCGGTCTTTTTTCTGATGTAATGCTTAATACACAGCTTACATTACCGTTAAAAACAGTTATGCCTTCTGTAACACCTGTTTGCTTCGGTACAATGTACACAGGTGCAGAACCTGCAGTTCACGGTATTCAGAGCTACACAAAGCCTGTTATTAAAACCGATTCGGTTTTTGATGCACTTATAAGAGCAGGTAAGAAGCCCTGCATAGTTTCAACAGGCAACGACAGTATGTCTAAAATCTTTTTAGAGAGAAATATGGACTACTTCATTGTTGAAAATCCTGATGAGGCAAATGAAAAGGCAATAGAGCTCATAAAAGAAGATAAATATGATTTTATTGCCGTTTATAACGGGAATTACGACGGAACCATGCATAAATTCGGTCCCGAGCATGAAAATTCAATAGCTGCTTTAAAACATAACATTGCGGCATTCAAAGCTCTCGCAGAAGCAGTTAAGGAAAACTGGAAGGATCACAACACATTAATCGGTTTTGCTCCCGACCACGGTTGCCACGAAATTGACGGCGAGTGCGGCAGTCACGGACTTGATATGCCCGAGGATATGAACATAATTCATTTTTATGGGATAATATGAGATAAGATGTGTTTGCCTGACGGCAAGTGATGTTACTGCGTAGTGATGTTACTTCGTAGTGATGTTGTTTCACAGTGATGTTGTTTCACAGTGATGTTTTGCCTTTGGCAAAGTAATTTCAAAAACAACTAAGTTTGCCTTTGGCGAAGCGAATGGCAAACTTAACATCACTTTGCACCGCAGGTGTAAAACATCACTATGCTTTTGCATAACTTCACTTTCGTCTACGAAAACATCACCAAAAGGAGTTAGTTTTATGGAAAAATCAGAATTGAGGCAACGAGCTAAAGATTTAGCTATTAAAATTTTTTCTATTTGTGATAGCATCGACACTAAAAAAGGTCGTGGCGTTTTAGTAAATCAAATAACTGAGTTTGCCTGACGGCAAGTGATGTTGCTTTATGGTGATGTTACTTCGTAGTGATGTTGTTTCACAGTGATGTTTTGCCTTTGGCAAAGTAATTCAAAAACAACTAAGTTTGCCTTTGGCGAAGTAATATTACTTTTATATCAAAATCAAAAAGGATGTAAAAATATTTGTTTTTACATCCTTTTTTTGTACATTTATGTGTGTAAATAAACCCTGTTTCATCAAGGAAAAAAGCCTATCAAAGCCAGAAAGACAAACTAAAATTCAATAAAATTTACCGAAATAACTTATTTGAATTTTACTATTTCATTAGGTGTGCAATCTATAATTTTACAAAGTTTTTCAAGTGTGCTCATTGTTATATTTTTATTATTTTTTAATGAATTTAAAGTTCGGTTGTCAATCCCATTTTTCAATAATCTATACT
>JAFVWD010000091.1 GCA_017501865.1 Clostridia bacterium
AAAAATTGTTTCATTATAGCCTATTGCTTTTGAGAAACAAAACTTTTCATACATTGAAAAAAGCTCTTCATTAGCAGGAACTAAAAATGCAATTTCTGTATTTTGTTCCTCAAGCATTTTTTTCGCAAAGGTAATAAGATTTTTTATTACACCTTTATTTCTGAATTTTACATCAGTACACACTGCATAAAAATAAACTGATTTTTTTACATTTTCTTTTAAAATAATTTCTGAATCCAAAAATAAAACCATAGCAATTAATTCATCTTCAAAAAATGCACCTACTCCTTTTTTATTTTCTAACACATTTTCTAAAAAATAATTAATAGTTTTTTTATCGTCATCAAAAAAATTTTCCAACCATAGTTTTTTTATTTTATTTTTATCTTCAAGAAAAAGATATTTATTTTTAATTCTTAAATTCTGCATAATATTTTTCTAAAATTGTTTCCGGTTGATAAGATAATTTTGCTTTTCTTAGCCCGTCAATTCCCGCATCATCTTCTCTGTTTACATACAGAAATTTTTTTAAAGTATTTTCAGAAAATAATTTATTAATTGCTGTGTATGCTGTAGGAATTTCTGTTACCGCTTTTTCAAAATGTGTGCAAAAAATATTTTCGCGCATTTCTTCACCGGCACAAAAAGCGACTATTTTATTATTTATTTTAATTACAGCACCAATAAATTTCAATTCAAAAAAATTACTGAGCGCTTTATTTAAAACCTTTTGTTCCTTGAGCAGTTCAGGAGTCTCAGCATTCTGCTCGTACCACTCATTCACAAAACTAATACACTCTTTAATATTTTCTTCATTTATTTTTTCATAAATATAATCATAGGATTTCATAAAAGAATTAAAATGATTTTTTTTAGAATGAAGCTTTCTGCCTCTGAGCGATGACAATTTCTCAACGGAATAAATATAATCAAAAGAATTTCTGTTTTTTTCAATTCTGATTTTTTCGCCGAAAATATTTTTTAACACATCCGCTTGTTTTTTATTAAGGCAAACAAATCTTATTTTTTTATTATTAATTTCAGCATCTTTAATAATTTCTGAAATTTCATTTTTAATTTCTCCTTTCCCTATCGGAAAAGAATAATAATATTTATTTTCATCTGAAAATCTGATGAATAAAAAATTATTTAAAAATGCAATTTTTGTATTTTCAACAACCGACCATGAAAATAAATTCCCGAAAGTAAAATCGCAAAAAGGCTCCTCAACATTTTTCAAATATTCATTCACACGTTCACGATTTTCAATTGTGACATCCTGAAATTCCAACATAAAAAAACCTTATTTCAAAATTGACTTAATTTCTTCGTAAATTTTATCATTAATTTCTTCTATAGAAAGCGGCTCATTATTCTTTGCACAGGAAATAATCTTCCAGCCGTATTTTTCACAAGCATAAAGAGCTGCATCTCGGCATTTATGAAGAAACTCTACATTACACTCATGAACATCCTTCTTCGTTTCATCACCATTATACCTGTCAGTCATTAAACGTTGTGAAACTTCTACGGGCATATCTAAAAACACAACCATAGTTGGTTCCGGTATGCCGATTTTGTTATATTCAAAATCAAAAAGCCAATCGAGATATTCATCCCATACAGACGGCTCCAATTTTGTCATCTGATACAACGCATTAGCAGGAGTATATCTGTCTGAAAAAATTAAAGTTCCGTCAAGATAATCTTTTTTCCACTTTTCTGTAAAAGAAGCAAACCGGTCTGCCGCAAAAAGAACCGAAGCAGCATATGCATTAACGTCGTTTGCATCCTTACCGAAATCTCCGTTTAAATACTTGCGCACAAGAATGCTTGAATCACTTTCATAATCAGGGAGTTTAATCTTCTTGTAGTCAATATTTTCTTTTTCAAATCTTTTACATAAAAGCTCTGTCTGTGTTGTTTTACCACAACCATCCAGACCCTCAAGGTCAATAAACAAACCCATTTTATAAAATCCTTTCAAAAGCACGCAAATTTTCACTAATACATAATACTATAAATAGTTAAAACTGTCAAATAAACAGATTGATTTGTAATAAAAAAGTAACTTTTATATTCTTTGTTGTAACCTTTTTAATATATTTTCCTCAATTTCTTATCAAATATAAAAATTATACTTGATTTTTATTTAAATGTTAGTTATAATAACAAAGCAATAAACGTATGGAGAGTTGTCCGAGCTGGTCGAAGGAGCACGATTGGAAATCGTGTAAACGGCCAAAACCGTTTCGAGGGTTCGAATCCCTTGCTCTCCGCCAAAAAAAGAAAGTGGTACCCCCAGGGTGCTACTTTTCTTTTTTTATTAATTTCAACCAAGGGATTCGAACCAGAAATGGGAGCGAACTCGGAGCATGGCGACGAAAGGAGCGACAGAGAAACAGTCCGGTGGACTGTTTCGACATTTCTCCAACTGAACGTAGTGAAGGCGAAAAAATCTCTTGCTCTCCGCCAAAAAAAGAAAGTGGTCCCCCCAGGGTGCTACTTTTCTTTTTTTTATTTTTCAAGGGATTCGAACCAGAAATGGGAGCTAACTCGGAGCTTTTCTTCTATTCTTCTGCTAATCAACTTCAGAGAATTATATTTTTTATAACACTACTGAGATATATTGACAAAATATGAAAATATTTGATATATTATCATCGTTAAGTCAATAATGTTGAAAGAGGTATGATTTATGGCGAATGTTAATGATATCCTTAATATGATTAAAGAAAACGGTATTAAAATGGTCGATTTCAAAATGGTTGACATCAACGGTCAGTACCGTCATGTTACTATTCCCGCTGAAAACTTTTCAGAAGATACAATGAAAAGCGGAATCGGATTTGATGCCTCAAATTACGGTTATGCAGTAGTTGAAAAGAGCGATATGGTTTTTATTCCCGATCCTGATACTGCAGTTGTTGATCCGTTTTGTGAAATTCCTACACTCTCTATGACAGGTAATGCAATGATTATTGACACACCTGAAAACCGTCCTCTTGCACAGTATCCGCGTAACATAATCAAAGCAGCTGTTGAGTACATGAAAAATACCGGCATTGCTGATGAAATGAAGATTTTACCTGAATTTGAATTTTATCTTTTTGATGATGTTACCTGGAATGTTGGCGGTAATTACATAGGTGCTACAGTAGATGCTAAACAATCGTACTGGAATTCAGACAACGAAGGTCACGGTGTGGTAGTTCCAAAACAAAAGAATTACCATATTGCAAAGCCTTTTGATATCTCTTATGAGTGCCGTAGTGAAATGTGTCTTCTTATGAAGGAAGCAGGAATTGAAATCAATTACCATCACCCTGAGGTTGCTGCTTCAGGACAATTTGAAATTGAACCTCAGCTCGGTGAAGTTGTTCATATGGCTGATGCCACTATGATGATAAAATACATAATCCACAATACTGCTCTCAAATACGGCAAAAGCGCTACATTTATGCCAAAACCAATCTACGGAGAAGCTGGTAGCGGTATGCATGTTCATATGATTCTTTTCAAGGATGGACAACCTGTCTTCTCAGATGATAACGGCTACTCACATCTTAGTGAAACTGCTCATTACTTCATAGGCGGTCTTTTAAAGCATATAGGTTCGCTTTGTGCTATTACAAACCCGAGCACCAACTCATTCAAGCGTCTCGTTCCCGGATTTGAAGCACCTGTTACAGTTGGCTATGCAACTTCAAACCGCAGTGCTGTTATTCGTATTCCTGCTTATGCAAAAAGTCCTGACAAACGTCGTTTTGAGCTCCGTAATCCTGATGCTACTTGTAACCCGTATTTCTGCTACGCAGCAATTCTTATGGCAGGACTTGACGGCATCAAAAACAAAATTGATCCTCACAAAAACGGATGGGGTCCTTATGATATGAACCTCTATACTCTTCCTGATGAAGAAAAAGCAAAATTACAAGGCCTTCCTGTTTCTCTTGAAGAAGCTCTTGATTGTCTTGAAAAAGATTTTGCTTACCTTACCGAAGGCGGAGTTTTCCCTGAAGAGCTCATTCACAACTTCATTAAAACAAAACGTGCTGAATGCAGTCAGCTTTCTGCAATTCCTCATCCTGCTGAATTCGAAAAATACTACAATCTTTAATTCTTAAATCACTCATCCCCTGAATTAAGCAACTTAACAAGCTGTTTGATTCAGGGGGTGTTTTTTATTGTCTCCCCGCGCAACTACCAAAAAACCGCCTTCTCTTGACTAATTGACTAAAAATTTTAAAATATCCGCTTGAAATATGTGCATAATTAATTATATAATAAAAGTGATTATGAAGGGTGGTTTGTATGATAAGTCTTTCTGAATTCAAAAAAACAAAAGATTTTCTTGTTTGTGTTGACAGTGATGGTTGTGCTATGGACACAATGGACATAAAACACATTCGCTGTTTTGGTCCGTGTATGGTAGATGTATGGTCGCTTCAAAAATATGAAAAAGAAATACTCTCAAGATGGAATGAAATAAACTTGTACACCATCACTCGAGGCATTAACCGTTTTAAAGGTTTAAGTATGGCATTAAGCGAAATAAACGAGCAATATCAAGCGATAGACGGGATTGCCGACTTAATTTTTTGGTCGGAAAATGCCGACGAGCTGTCAAACGAAGCATTAAAAAAAGAAATTGAAAACCATCCTGAAAAAGAGATTTTTAAACTTGCTTTAAAGTGGAGTGAAATGGTCAATAATTCAATTAAAAGATTACCCGAAAGTGAAATCAAACCATTTCCACTTGTAAAGGATGCATTAAAACTTGCTCACGAAAAAGCTGATATTGCAATTGTATCGAGTGCAAATTTAGGTGCGGTTTTAGACGAATGGGAAAAGCACGGCCTCCTGGAGCATACTGATATTGTACTTCCGCAAAACGTCGGCAGTAAAGCTTTTTGTATTTCAGAACTTTTAAAAAAGGGTTACAAAAAAGAAAATGTGCTTATGTGTGGTGATGCTCCGGGTGACTTAAAAGCAGCAGAAACAAATGACGTTTTCTACTACCCTATTTTAGTAAAAAACGAAAAAGAATCGTGGCAAGACTTTATAAATCAAGGTTTTTTAC
>JAFVWD010000092.1 GCA_017501865.1 Clostridia bacterium
CCCCATAGCAGAGAATGATATGTATTTAAGATATAGTGAGCTCACCAGAGATAAAACAGCAATTTACATATCTCACAGACTTTCTTCAACACGTTTTTGTGATAGAATAATTCTTCTTGATGATGCAAAAATTGCAGAAACGGGAACTCACGAGGAGTTGTTGGCGCTCGGCGGAAAATATGCTGAAATGTTTGAAACACAAAGTAGATATTACAGAGAGGAGGTAAGTATATGAAGCGCTTTTTTAAAGAATTGAAGGATGATTTTGAAGTAATCAGACAAGGGCTGAAGCTTGTTAAAATTTATCTCGGTAAAAACTATTTTTCACTTAATCTTATTGTTAAAATACTGCGTGCTGTGTCACCGTATATTACAATTTACTGTACGGGAATGATTATTACTGCGCTTACAGAAAAAAGGGACTTTGAGCATATTCTGATTTATGTTCTTATTGCAACCATAACAACCTTTATTATTGATATTATTATACGTACGGTTAACCGTAAAGCACTTATAATGCTGAACAGCTGTTGGGAAAAACACTCAGCGCTTTTATCAAGAAAAGCACTTGAGCTCGATTATGCAAAGGCAGAAAGCTCATCTGTTCAGGAGCTTCGCGGAAAAATTGAGGAAAATGCCAATAATGGTAACGGACTTACCTGGGTTGCGGAATGTGTTGCTGAAATGGTAGCATGTGTGTTTTCTGTTTTTGTTGCACTCACTATGATTTCCGGTATTGTTTTCAGTAAATCAGCAAAGCCGCTTACAGGCTTTATGGCATTTGTCGATTCGCCTATGTTTGCGGTTACACTTATTCTTTTTTCTGTTATAGTAATAGCTGTTTCTGTAAGATATCATGGATTGAGCGAGAAAAAACAGTTCAATATTTTTAACAGAGCCGTTAAATTTAATCCTGTTCTTGAATACTATAACCAGAAGTACCTTAACGAAAATGAAAGTGGTAAGGATGTAAGGATTTTTAACGTAAAGGGACTTATAAACGAGGAAATTAATGAAAAAATTTATAATCCGATATCAAGAATGAGAAAGGATGTATTTAAAGTATGGGCAACTATAGGGCAGATAAGTAATATTTCTGCAAATCTGCTCGGAGGTATAGTTTATATTTTTGTAGGACTCAAGGCGCTTGCAGGAGCTTTTGGTGCAGGTAAGGTTGTAGAATATTATGGTGCATTGACAAAGCTTATTACTGCTTGTACAGATATTGCCGGAAATATGGGTTATTTAAGAGCAAACAATGTACAGCTGAAGCAGGAAATTGAATATCTTAACCTTGTTTCAGATATGAAAAACGGCACAAGAACAATTGAGGGTATAGAGCCGGAGAAGGCTGTTTTTGAGTTCAGAAATGTTTCGTTTTCTTACCCGGAAACCGAGTCAATAATACTAAAGAATTTCAATATGAAAATTGAAGCGGGAGAGCACCTTGCAGTTGTTGGTATGAACGGAAGCGGAAAATCAACGATGATAAAGCTTCTTTGCCGCCTTTATGACCCCACTGAAGGAAAAATCACTCTTAACGGAATTGATATACGTGAGTTTGATTATGCGGAATATTTAAAGCTTTTTGCGATTGTGTTTCAGGATTTCAAGCTACTTGCTTTTCCTGTAGGCGAAAATGTTGCCTGCTCGGAAGAATATGATGAAGCAAGGGTGTGGCATTGTCTCGAAATGGCAGGAATAAAAGACAGAGTAGAGGAATTTCCTAAAAAGCTGAAACAATCCATATATAAGCTTTACGAAAAAGACGGAATAGACCTTTCCGGCGGTGAAGAGCAAAAAATTGCTATTGCAAGAGCTCTATATAAGAATGCACCGTTTGTTATTCTTGATGAGCCCACAGCTGCACTTGATCCGATAGCAGAAAGTGAAATATATTCACGCTTTAATGAAATTGCAGGTAATAAAACAACGGTTTACATTTCTCACAGACTTTCGTCTTGCCGCTTCTGCAATCGCATTCTTGTTTTTGATAACGGAACAGTCATTCAGGAAGGAACTCACGAAGAGCTGCTTGAGAATGAAAAAGGCAAATATAGTGAATTGTGGAATGCACAGGCACAGTATTATGCCGAGAAAGCTTAGTGGGAAGTAAGTCCGGTATCTTTCGGTATCATATCAGAAAAGGCTTGAAAAAAATCAGCTTTCAGGTTGATTATAATAAATCATTTCTCCCGCCGGATTTCAGAATGGGTTGTAAAAAATCAAGTTTTTGACAAGTCAAGGGGGCTTGCAGGTATTATTACTGCAGGCTTCCTTTTGTTTTATATAGCTTATTGCTTAATGTGCCGAAAGATTTAAATTTTAGGCGTACGGGATTCGACTCCCGTCACCTTAAAGCAGAGCATTAAAATGTATTGTAACCGAGACAAAAAAATGATATAGTATAAGTATAAATAAGAGGAGGGGATAAATATGCAGGAATTTTTCAAAGCTTTTATAGCCTTTATGGAGGTAATATTCTGTATTACGGGAATTACTCCCGTTGACGCAATTGCTGATTACGGCGGAGAAAAATACATCCCTCAGGAAATAGTTTCGCCAATGAATATAACAGAAAAAGGAAAAAGTGATTTTGTAATTGTAACGGGTGACAATCCGGATGAAACTACAACAACTGCATCAGAAGAAATGCAGTCATACATTAAAAAAATAAGCGGAGCCAAAATCAAAATTATAAAAGAAAGCGAATATATTCCGGGGCAAAAGGCAATAATCCTCGGAAAAACCGAGCTCGAAAAGGGAATTGTTAACATAGACCGTAAAAGTATAAAAAAAGACGGTTTTTTAATATATTCAGAAGATGACAAGCTGTTTATTTCGGGTGCTGACAGTCGGGGAACACTTTATGGTGTATATACATTTTTAGAGGAACACCTTGGTGTGCGTTGGTTTACACCAACACTTGAGGTTGTACCTGAAAGCAAGGATATTACAATTGATGCAAATATAAACAGGCTTGTGGAGCCGTCTTTTTCTGTCCGCCGTAATGATTCAATCGGAACAACGGATGCGTACAGAGCGAGAACAAAAATGAATGTTTCATTCTGGGAAGAAGCATCTGAGTACGGCGGAGCACTTACATACGTTTTGTGGGATGTGACATTGGACAAGCTGGTTCCCGATGACCTCATAAAAGAACATCCGGAATATTTTGCAACAACAGCTGAAGGCACAAAAACCCGTGACCACGTTTGCCTTTCTAACCCGGAGGTTTTAGAGGTAGCGGTTAAAAACGCAAGAAAGGCAATACTCGAAAACGAGACCGGTGCAAAATATATTCATATAGGACAAAAAGATAACACGAACTACTGTCGTTGTGAAAATTGCGAGGCACTCTATGCAAAATACGGAAGTATTTCAGCACCGACAATTCTTTTTACAAATGCCTTTGCAGATGCTCTCGATGATGAGTTTCCGGATTTTATGTTTACATTTTATGCCTATAATGAAACAGACAGACCTCCTACGGATTTAAGTCTTAAATGTAACAAGAACGTAGCGCCTGTTCTTTGCGGGCTTCATAAAGCATGTCGCAGTCATCTGTTAACAGAATGTGGTGCACAGGATGGCAACGAAACATTTTATAACCTGTTTGGTGATAATGAACCTACAATTGCAGAGGATTTTAAAAATTGGGTGAAGGTTGCAGATACTACATATATTTACGATTATACAATTAACTTTATAAATACTGCACAATTTTTCTCGAATTTTGAAACTATGCAGAGTACAATGAAATATATGCACGATATAGGTATTACAGGGTACATTTACAATTGCGGAGACACACATATTGCTGCGTTCAATGAACTGCGGAACTACCTTCTTTGCAAACTGCAATGGGATGTAAATTGTGATGTGGAATACCATATGATGGATTTTTTAAAAGCGTATTACGGTGAGGCTGCTGCTCCTTATATTAAGGAAATTTTAGATATTCAGACCGCTCAGACAAGAGCCTCTGCCCATGCATTTGATTTTGACTGGCATTACCAGGCAGGTTTTTATCCGTTAGAAAAGGTTGAAGAGCTCGATGAATTGTGGGAAAAGGCACTAACCTCTGAAATTACTGAGGAACAGCTTTATAATGTTGAAACAGCTTCTTTGAGCTGGGAGTATTTCAAGGCAAATCAATTTTTAGGTGAATATTCTATTTTGAATCTCGTAAGACACAAACGAATAGAAGAGCTTTACGATAATTTGCTGGCTCACGGAATAGACGAGGTGTCCGGTTTTCAGAAAATTCCGCCTAAGGAAGAAGTAAACTTTATTAAAAGGCCTTTTAATTGGGGATAAAGCCGGAACGGCTTAATGTGCTGAAAGATTTAAATTTTAGGCGTACGGGGTTCGACTCCCGTCACCTTATACCCGAACCTGTCTGAAAGCTAATCTTTTCAGGTGTTTTCGCTGTTTCGGTCTTGAAAGGTGTCAGCCTTACTTCGCTCCCCAATACCAAAAATCCGATAAAAATAATAGCAGTAAAGGCTTTATATTAAAAATTTTACCGCAAAATAATTAAAACAATAATATCAAAACGGAGATGTTTTTATGTTAAGAAAAAGACAGGTTCACCTTGACTTTCATACCAACGGCACATTACCTGTTGGTAAAAAGTTCAGTAAAGAGCAGTTTCAGAGTGCATTGAAGGCAGGGCATGTTAATTCAATAACCGTGTTTTCAAAATGCCATCATGGTTGGTCATATCATCCGACTACCGTTAATGAAATGCACCCCGAATTAGATTTTGACTTGTTGGGCGCTCAGCTTGAGGCTTGTAAAGAAATAGATGTCAATGCTCCGGTTTACATTTCCGCCGGATACGATGAAAAGGATTTTTTAAAGCATCCGGAGTGGCGTTGTGTTATTTCGCCTGAAAAGGAAGAACAGGAAAAATATGAGGCTGAGGTTCATTTTCATCTTATGTGCTTTAACACAGGTTACCTTGATGCCTTGTGCAGTCAGATTGAAGAGGTAATGGTGAAATATAACCCATACGGCATATTCCTCGATATTATTTCTCCGAAAATGTGCTATTGTGAAAAATGTAAGAGCGATATGAAAGCAAGAGGACTCAATATTGAAAACAAGGATGACTGCGAAAAGTTTTCGTTAGAGGTTTTCAATAAATATCTTGATTCCACAAATGCTGCAGTAAGAAAGCACAGCGACACGGCAACAATTTTCCATAATGGAAGTCACATTCCGAAGGGCGATTATAATTTCATTGAGCATAATACACACCTTGAGCTTGAAAGCTTGCCGACAGGCGGTTGGGGTTATGACCATTTTCCGCTTTCTTCAGCTTATGTACGTACTCTTGAAAATACTGAATTTTTAGGTATGACAGGAAAGTTTCATCACTCCTGGGGTGAGTTTGGCGGATTTAAGCATCCAAATGCATTAATATATGAGACATCGCTCAGTATAATGAGCGGAGCCGGTTGCTCCATTGGTGACCAGATGCATCCTTTGGGCGAAATGAATATGGCAACATATAATTTAATCGGAAAGGCATATTCTCTGGTAGAAGCTAAAGAGCCGTGGATTATAGGTGCTGAGAACAGGGCAGATATTGCTGTTTTAAGTGCTGAATCAATAACAGGCAAACGTGATGAAAAAGCCGATATTGGTGCAAACAGAATGTTACTTGAGGGTAGCTATTTGTACGATTTCATAGACAGCTCTATGGATTTTTCCGGTTATAAAATACTCGTTTTACCGGATGTAAAAGGTATTTCAGATGAAATCCTTACGAAGGTTAAAGAGTTTATATCAAATGGTGGTAAAGTAATTGCAAGTGGCGAGTCAATAGTGCGTGACAATAAGTTTTTACTTGATATAGGTTGCGAATATCTGGGTGAAAATGAATTTAATCCTACATATCTTATTCCGCACTATAATACGGTAAATGGTGATACAGAGTACCTTATGCGTTGTAATTTTTATAAATTCAATGCAAAATCTGCTGAGGTTATTGCATCAATGCAAAACCCGTATTTCAACAGAACAGCAGAGCATTTCTGCTCGCATATGCACGCACCGAATAATCCGGAGGAAGTTTTTGCAGGTGCAGTAATAAACGGCAGTATTGCTTATATAGGTTGGGATGTTTTCTCCGCTTATGCAAAATTGGGACACATTTGCTTTAAGGAGCTCTTCAGAGCTGTTTTAGAAAAAATGCTCGGTAGTGAAAAAACGGTTGTTGCAGATGTTCCCGATAAGGCTGTGGTAACATTTACACGACAGGAAAAAGAAAGCAGAAGTATATTGCATCTGTTATATGCTCACACAACCTTACGTGGCGAAAATACAGAGGTAATAGAAGATACTGTTCCGCTTTATAATGTTAATTGCTCCGTTAAATATGACAAAAAACCGTTAAAGGTTACACTTGAACCGCAGGGTGAGGAAATTGAATTTGAATATACTGACGGTAGGGTTGAGTTTACCGTGCCGAAGGTAGATATTCATGCAATGGTGGTTATAGAATGAAGCTTTTGTCAATAGGTAACAGCTTCTCGACAGATGCACACAGATTTCTGAACAGTCTGGCAGAGCAGAACGGAATTTGTCTTGGATGCTACAATCTTTTTATAGGCGGTTGCTCACTTGAAACTCATTGGAAAAATTTTATTGAGAAAAATGCGTATTATGATTTAGAAGTAAACGGAAATGAAGCTACGGAAAAAATCAGTATAAACGAGGCACTTTCAATGGAAAATTGGGATGTAGTTACAGTTCAGCAGGCAAGTGCCTTCAGCGGTATTTTTGAAAGCTATGTACCGTATATTACTGATTTGGTTGAGGCAGTAAGAGATGCTTCCCCTGTAGCAAAGCTCTTTTTTCACGAAACCTGGAGCTATGAAACCGGATCCTTGCACGAAGGTTTTTTAAATTATAACAGTAATCAGAAAAAGATGTATTTATGCATTAAGAGCGCCACTCAAAAAGCTGCGGAATTAATAAAGGCAGAAATTATTCCTACGGGTGATGTTGTTCAGTATGTTAGAGAAAACATTCCCGAATTCAATTACGAAAACGGGGGTATTTCGCTTTGCCGTGACAGCTTCCATTTGTCTGAGGATTACGGAAGATTTTTAGCAAGTGCTGTTTGGTTAAAAGCAATAACGGGTAAAAATTTAAAAGAACAGCCATTTTTGGATTTTGAATATGAAATGATTGAAAAATTAATAAAAACAGTAAATAAAATTGTTTGAAATATGAGGTGTAAGACATTTGTTTTACACCTCATATTTTTTTGTAAATAAATGGAATTTTACAGGAAAGAGTTTCCTGAACAAAGACTCTACACACTTCCAAACAGTTGTTTTATAATTTAAAAAACAAGAGTTTTTGGGGGAGTGATTATTTTAGACAACAAAAATTTGAAATGCGAAAACCTGAATGGCTCATATAGTGAATTAGCAACTATTCTGGGTGTTGAAGCGGTTCTTAAAATTCACTCAAAATACAGAGGAACACAAATATTTTTTCCGGTTGAATTATCCAGCAAGGATTTTATAAGGGCTCAGATAATTGATGAATTTAATAACGGGAGTAGTGTCAGGGAGTTAGCAGCAAAGTACGGTTATACAGAAAAGTGGGTCAGAAAAATTCTGAAAGAAAAAAATGAGAATGATTTAAAGGGTGGATGAAATGGAAAAGAAACAGCAAGATAAGAAAAAACAGCTTGCCGTCGCAGTTTTAATTATAGCGATTATCGCAGTTGTTGGTTACGCAGTATCCGGAGTTTCAGAAGGAAAATCTGCAATAGCAAACGAGCTGCCGTTAACAGAAGACAATCTTAACTATTGCTGGGAAAAGGAAGAAAACGAGGAGGAATACAGATATACTCTGGATTTTCGTGTGGGAAACGAGGTTACATATGCACGTTATACAGGAGAAGAAATATCCCCGTCGCTTGTTTCTATCAGAAGCAATTATCAGGTAAGCGGAAATATGATTTCCATAAGCTTCGAGCTTGACGGCGAAAGCTTTTCTGAAACATATTATGCAGCTGTTTCTGCAGAAAAATTAATTCTTTCGCAGGTTGAAGGTGGAGGAACCTTTCTTGTAGGTACATATAAAAATACACAGCTTGCAGAAAGCGATACAGCTACGGGTACCGACGGTACTGTTAATGCAGCCCCGGCAGACACAACAGTAGCTATGACAGAAACAACAACTGCAGTACCGGCAACCCAGGCACCTGTCACAACTGAGACAGCAACCACGGTACCTGCTACAACAAAAGCTCCCGCAACGACAAAGGCTCCCGTAACAGAGGCACCTGCTACTGAAGAGTGGCGAAAAGCATACGCCGCCTATGCAAAAGAAGCAGGAAGAAACGGATATGTGTCATTTAACCTTATTTATATAGATAATGATAATATTCCCGAGCTTTTTTTAGGCGGTGACTGCGAAGCAACAGGAGAAAAAATTTGTACATTTAAGGATGGCAGGGTTATAGAACAGGTATTTAACAGACTTGACAGTACCTCATATATTGAAAAAAGCGGATTAATTGAAAATGTTTATGGCAATATGGGTTGCTACGGAATGGATCTTTACAGGCTTAATAACGGACAATTTGAAAAGCTTCATTCAGGCTATTATGAAGAAGGCTATGATTCAAACGGAGTAATGTATGTTACCTGTTATTTGGACGGCAGAGAGGTAGAAAAAGCTGAGTTGGACAACACATTTGCAAGTAAATACAATTCAGGCGGAGCTGTATTTGCTTTTACGGGAGCAACATACGGCAGTGAAAATTTTGTAATTGAATTAATGGGCTACAGCTTTTAAATAACTGAATAAAAGGAGTAAACAAAATGAAGGAAAAAATTATAAAGCATATAAATGCAATACTTTGTGCAATAAATGTTATAGCATTGGCATTACCTTTTTCAGGAGTAGATGTTTCTGCATCTGCCTTCGGTGTCTCAGGTGGTTCGTCACAGAGCATAAGCGGTTTTAAAATGATTACCGATTCAGGTATGTGGGGATTTTTGTTTGCATTAGGTATGGTTGCAATTTTAGCAACAACTTATATAGGAAAGCTTGCAGGCTACAAAAAAATAGCATGTCTTGCAAGCTCGGCGATTATGATTATAAGCTTGTTCCTGGCTCCCGGTAACCTCAGTGCAGGTGGAGGTGCTGAAGGTGTCTCTGTTGATATTGATATTTCTTACGGTGTCGGCTTTTACATTATTCTTGTAAGTACTGTTTTAATTTTAGGAATAGCCTTAGTCAGATTTTTAGAGCTCAAAGGAAATGTTGTTTTTGATTTGATTAACGGAGAAGAAGAGAACCTTATAAGGGAAGAGAGCAGTGTAAACGCAGAAAACGCTATGCCAAATCCGAATGCAGTTCTTGGTGCTGCTACTGAAAAAATAGGCAATGTAACAAAAAATCTGACTGAATCTGTTACTCAGCAGGCAGGTAGTATAATGGAAAAGGCTAAGGAGGCTGCGCAAACAAAGACTGCTGCACAACCCAGATATAACAGCGACCACGTTATGGAGCAAATAAATAAATTGTTTGAAATGAAAGAAAAGGGAGTTCTTACCGAAGAAGAATTTACACAGAAAAAAGCGGAGTTTTTAAATAAATTACAATAATTTTAAAAGAGACAAAATCTGTCCATCTTGCTTGTTATTATTAAAACAGAAAATAACAAAGGGGTGGGCAGATTTTGGTATTAAAAGAAAATAAAACTGAAAAATTCTCATTGGTTTATAAAGAAATTGCCGAGCTTATAGGTGAAGAAAATACCATTGTTTTATACAATCACTTTAAAGGTCAGCAAATATCATTCCCCTTGCATTTGTATTCAGGTGAATATATTAAAAAATGTATAGTTGAAGAATATGATGGCTCA